>JBOGZH010000110.1:0-28278 GCA_050697095.1 Solirubrobacterales bacterium | reverse complement strand
CGCCGCGGCGAACCTCGACGTCGCGGCGGATCTGGTCCGAGGAGCGCGCGGGCGCCCCGGGCGCCGGTCGTCCCGGGGGCGGCGCGGTGCCGCCGGCCACGCTCTCGGGCGTGGTGCTCACGGCCTTGGCCCTCCGACAGGCCGCTCAGGCCCTCCGACAGGCCGCTCAGGCCCTCCGACGGGCGGTTGAGGCTCATCCACCGGCCGCTCGAGCTCCGACTCGAACGTCTCCTTCGCCAGGCGGGCCTCCTCGATCGCCATGTCGGGGGTCGGCGGTGCGCCGGCCTTGAAGGAGCGGTACGCGAACAGCCCCGCGGCGATCCCGACGAGGAGCCAGAACAGGCCCTCGATCAGGAAGCCGAGCCAGACGTCGTTCTCGAAGAAGAGGTCGTTGAGAAGCCAGGCGATCCCGTGCATGAACATCGCCAGCGCCATGACGACGAACACGCCCGCGACGATCCCCGCGACCGAGCCGCGCAGGATCTTGTTGACCTTCTCCGAGACCTCGGTCTTGGCGAGCTCGATCTCCTCGCGGATCAGGCCCGAGGTCTGCTCGGAGATGTCGAGGACCAGCTCCCCGACGCTGCGGTCGCCGGAGTTGCTGTCCTGGCCCGGAGGCGGCACCCGTTCAGCCATGTGACCTCTCCCGCCGCATCACTCGGGTGGGTCCTCCCGGAACAGCCGCTGCCACAGTGCCGTCGAGACGCGGTGCGCGGCGAGGCTCGCCAGCGCGCCCGTCGCGGCGAGCATCCCGCTCCACAGAAGCCTTCTGAAGATGTCGTTGTCCACGTTGCCTAGGTTCCGGCGCCGGCTGCCTTGACTTTGCCCTGCCGGCCGGCGGAGTAAACCATCTCCGCGTCGCCCGGTGCCGCTAGGGGCGGGCTTCCGGGGCGCCCGTAGTCCGCCCAGCGCTCGAAGAAGCTGCGGTAGACCGTGTAGGTCCAGCGCCGGTCCTGGACGTCGAACGCGGCGTGCGCGCCGCCGGGGACGATCCACACGCGGACCAGCTCGTTGCCCGCCGCGGCGGCCTCGAGCATCCGCGCGTGCTCGACGGGGACGATCATGTCGTCCTCGGAGTGCAGCGCCAACACGGGGACTCGGGCGTTCGCGATGTGGTTGCGCGCCGAGGAGCGCTCCCAGATCTCGTCCGCGGTCACCCCGTAGTAGGGAGCGGCCATCGCCTCGATCGGCTCGACCAGGGTGTCGATGGTGTCCGGCCAGCGGCTTGCGCGGACCCTGGAGCGAAGCATCGCCGCGAACATCCTGTTCAGCGCGTACGCGGGGTGCCTGCGGGGCACCGTGCGCGAGAGGCGCTCGGCGCCGCGGCGGGTGTCGGCCGGGGCACAGACGGTCAGGATCCCGCCGTCAAGCGCCTCCCCCACGCCGGGAAGATGCGACCCGCCGAGGACCGCGGAGCCGCCGAGCGAGATCCCGAGCGCCCCGACGCTGGTCGCGCCGAGCTCCTTCAGGTGGAGCCCGGCGAGCACGATGTCCTCCCCTTCCTTCCAGCCCGCCGTCGACGGCGCGTGGCTCAGAAGCTCGGTGAGCCCGAAGCTCCGCAGGTCGACGGCGGCGACGTTGAACCCCCAGTCGAAGTAGGCGCGGACCGCGATCTCGCGCACGTAGTCGAACAGGCGGTTTGAGAACAGCCCGTGAACGACGATCAGGCCGGGACGCTCCTCCTGGTGCAGGGCGACCATCGCGGCGATCCGCTCGCCGTCCGCGCCGGCGAAGTGGTCGTGGCGGAACTGGCTCGGATAGGAGTACCCGAAGCCGACCGTGTGCCGGTGCTGGGCGACGACGAACGGCGTCCAGTCGGCGAGTCCCTTGCGAAGCTGAGCGGTCTGCGAGGGGTGCAGGCGGTGGGGCAGCGCCTCGAGGTCGCGCATCAGGGCGTCCATCGAGCGCTCGCGCGGCGGCGGCACGGGGAGCGTGCGCGACCCGGGTTCCAGGCGCCGAAGCAGGGCGCGCAGAGGTCCCGACAGCCACTGTCCGAGCAGCCAGACCGGGGACATCACCATCCCGACGATCACGTTGAGGACCTTCGCCACCCCGTAAAGGACGCGGTCCTGGCGCCGCGACGTGGCCAGGGATTCCCACATATCTCTAGGCGCCGTCTGTGGAGCCTCGGGTGCCGTCGCCGGCCGCGGCGCGCGGCTCGAGGCCGCCGCAGATCGTCTCCACGACCATCTCCTTGGCGCGATCGAAGTCGCCTTCCCCGGCGGGGATTAGCTCGAAGACCCAGCCCGACAGGAGCTGCTCGATTGCGCCGTAGAACCACATCGCGGCGAACTCGGGGTCGACGTCGCGGCGGAACTCCCCCCGCTCCTGCCCGTCGGCGACGATCTTCGCGATCGCCTCATACGCGCGGCGGATCTCGGGCAGGTGGGTGCGACCGAAGGAGTTCGCGGCCCGGGTGACCTCGACGATGATTACCTTCATCAGCTCCGGCTCGTGCCGGTACGACTCGACGATGAACGAGGCGACCGCGCCGAGCTTCTCGCGCGCGCGAATGTCCTGGGCGTCGACCTCCTCCGTCGCGGCGAGCAGCAGCGACCAGCGCTCGGTGAACAGCTCGTTCAGGACCTGGTCCTTCGACTTGAAGTAGTGGTAGACGAGGCCGTAGGCGACCCCCGCCTCGTCGGCGATGTCGGAGACGCGGCAGTGGTGGAAGCCCTGGCGCGCGAACACCCGGATCGCCGCGTCGAGGATCATGCGGCGCTTGTCGAGCGCCTGGGCCTGTGCCATCAGGCGGGCGCTCCTTCGGGCCATCGGTACGACTCCGGGCGGCGGTTGGCGAGCGAGGGCAACGACTCCCGCACCCGGTCCTGGAGCGCGAAGTCGAGCTCCGCGGCGATGAAGGCCTCCTCGTCGCTTGCGGTGGCGAGGATCACCCCCCAGGGGTCGACGATCATCGAGCGCCCGTAGGAGTGGTAGTGCGGGGGCGCCTCGCCGAAGTGGTTGGGCGCGACGATGAAGGCCTGGTTCTCGATCGCCCGGGCCCGCAGCAGCGGCTCCCAGTGGTCCTTGCCGGTGTGCAGCGTGAAGGCCGCCGGGACGACGATCACGCGCGCGCCGCGCACCGCGAGGATCCGGTACAGCTCGGGGAAGCGGAGGTCGTAGCAGACGGTCATCCCGACCGCTACGTCGCCGGCGTGCGCGACCACGATCTCCGTCCCGGGGTCCTCGTGCTCGGACTCGCGGTAGGCGACGCCGCCGACGTCGACGTCGAACATGTGGATCTTGCGGTAGACCGCCTCGACCTCGCCCTGGGAATCGATCAGTACGGAGGTGTTGAAGAGCTTCTCGTTGTCGGAGGCGCGCTCGGCGATGCTGCCCGCGACGAGATGGACGCCCAGCTCGCGGGCCCAGGAGCGCGCGGCGGTGATCGTCGGGCCGTCGATCGGCTCGGCGCCCGCGAGCAGCGCCTCGCCGCCCGCGAGCAGGTTCCACTTCTCGGGCAGCGCGATCAGCTCGGCGCCGTCGTCAGCCGCGGCGCGCACGAGCCGCTCCGCGGTCTCGAGGTTCCGCTGCTTGTCGTCCGTCGAGTTGAGCTGTACGGCCGCGGCGCGCATCGTGCCCCATCTCCTCCGCTGGTTGACTGACCAGTCAATCCAGGTTCAGACGCAGTATAGGACGGTACCCCGCGTCAGTTTGCGGCAAGCCGGTGCAGCATCCGGGCCTGCCGGTGATCGCGGCCCTGGACGGGATCGTGAGCCGACACTACCCTCGGGGGGGTGAGCCCGAGAGGAAGCGAGAGGGTCGTCGTTTGCACGACGGGAAGGGGGCCCACGGGCCGCGGCTCCGAGCTCGAGGAGAAGATCCGGATCACCCCGCGGAAGGGGCAGCTGAAGAAGACCGTGATGTCCCTGGGGCCGGGGGACGACCGGTTCGCGAGCATTCCGGATCTGGAGCCGGGCGATCTGCTCGAGGTCACGGCGGAGATCGGGGTGACCACCGACTCCTCTGCCCCCTACTACCGCAAGCGCTACGACTTCGATCCGATTGTCTGCGGGTCGCTTCTGCTCGCGAGCAACAAGACTGCGACCGAGCCAGACGATAGGCGTGCGCTCTCCCTCTGCTCGCCATGGGAAGGGCCGTGCCTGGCGGACGCGATCCCGGTCGACAAGTCGATGCGAACCGTCGTCTACTCGGTGCCGCTCGATGATCTGGCGAAGGGCGATCAGCTCACCTTCGAGGCCAGGATGACGACTCGTCATCCCGCCTATCCCGCCCGCGTATCCACGAGGGTGTTGCTGGCCGACGACCAAGCCCAGACCGACGTCGGCGGGAGTGCGAAGGCTCTGACTGACTTCAAGGGCGAGGTCGGCGAGCACAACGGGTTCAATGGCTCGGGCGGACGCTTCCGCACTCAGAGGGTCGGGGTGCTCCGAATCAAGAAGCCCGCAAGCCGGGCCTACCTGAACCTCGTTGCCGACAGCGGCGACCCGTTCGGCGGGGTGACGCGGGCGACGTGCTGAGGTTGATCGACGACGGCTTTCTCAGGGTGACGCGCTACGACGCGGCCCTCAACGGTTGACCGACCTAAAACTCCCTCGACCAATGCTCACAGTGCCCGAGGCCGCCACGCGCGTCGGCCGGAATCCGGAAACGATCAGGCGATGGATCAGGGAGGGCAAGCTGCGGGCCGCTGAGCTTGCTGGTAGTCGACGCGAGCGTCGCGGTCGAGGCGGGGCTCGCGGAGGCTGGCTTCGAACCGCTTGGCGGCGACGCCGGGTACGTGGCGCTGGCACGCCGGCTCGAGTGCCCCCTGTTGACGATCGATGCCCGGCTCAAGCGCGGGGCGGAGCGCATCGTGGAGATCGTCGGGCCGACCGAGCTATGAGGGTGCCGCTGCGCCCACGGAACCCAGGACCGTCCGCAGGTCCTCGCTGACCAGGACCTTCGCCTTCGGCTCGTCATCGTCGTTCAGCCACCGCACGAGCCGGATCTGGCCGTCGACGATCTCGAGCCCGGTGACGTCCCCGTCGCCGAACGAGCAGCAGCCCGTGTTGAAGTAGCACGGCGGGTCGATCGGCAGCGGCGGCGGACCCCCGCGGCGCGCGGCTGCCTCGATGAACTCCAGCTCGGCGCGCAGGGCGGCGATCTTCGCCGTGTCCGGCTCGGCGGAGGCTCGGAGGTCCTCAAGCTCCCGAACGACATCGGCCGCCTCTCGCTTGGTCGCCTTCGGCGGCCGGCTGGTCCCGAACACCGGCCGGTGGGTGTGGCCGGCGATCAGGACGGGCTTCGCCGGGTGCGTGCGCGCCCACGCGAACATAGCTGCGTCGTGGCGCTGGCGCAGCTCGTAATCGGTCGAGGGCGAGGTCGAGGCGAAGTTGACGCGCCGCTGGATCGGTCGCCAGATGTAGCGGACGACGAGGCGGGAGAACCACGAGTAGCGCTCGCTATCGGCGGTGCCCTGATGGCCGTGGGCGAGGAAGATCAGCCCGAGCCGCTCACCCCCGGCGGTGACCTCGAGCTTCAGCGCCTCGTTCACCGTGAGCCCCGGGAAGATCGGCCACAGGTGCTTTTCGACCTCGCCCTCGCGGTTCCACTGGTCGTCGTGGTTTCCCCAGAAGCGCCGGTAGCGGCCCTGCTCGTGGAACTCGCCCTCCAGCGCGAGCGTGTCCGGATACGCCTCGAGCACCTCCTCCGGTCGGCACTCCCACAGCTCCTCGACGTCCCCGAGCACGTAGAGGTCGAAGCCGGCCTCGAGGTAGTACCCGAGCGCGGCGTGATACGCGCGCTCGCAGCGCAGGAAGTCATCGGCCCCGTCGCGTGCTCCCTTGTGGTGGTCCGAGAAGACGACCACGCGCGCCGAGTCGAGATCGAGCTCGGCCTCTGCCGTCCGCTCGTCGTCGAACGCCTCGTTCAGCCCCTTCGCGATGTCGCGCTGGTAGGAGTCGGGCTGGTGCTCGGTGGCCACCGGGTGCCGTCCTCAGCTCTCCCGCGCCGCCCGGTGTCGTTCGAGCTCCGCGACCAGCAGCTTGGTGTGAAGCGCGGCGATCAGGTCCTGGAGGGGCTCGGCGCCGGACTTGATCAGCTCGACGGCGCGGTCGGGATCCATCTCGCCGGCGAGGCGCTCCATCAGCACCTCGACCTCCTCCTTCACGAGGCCCTCGAGCGCGCGCTTGTGGCGCAGCGTGTCGTAGACGGTGAACCCGATCCGCTCGTCGTAGCCGCCGGCGCGGAAGCGGCTGATCGCCGCGACGATCCGCACGTCGGAGGGTGAGTAGCCGCGGCCGCCGGGGCTCAGGATGTCGAGGTCGGCGAGCCGGTCCAGGACCTCCCCGGGGACGTCGTAGCGCCGCTTCACCTCCTTCGCGGAGACCCGCTTGCGCTCACCCTCGAGCGCGCTCTCGAGGATCCGGTCCTCGAGGTCGATCAGGGCCCGGAGCCGCTCCGGGTCGCCGTTCCCCGAGTCGAGCAGCTCGCGAATCACCTTCAACGGCAGGAAGCGCTCCTCCTGGAGCTGCTTGATCAGCTGGATCCGCTCCACGAGCTGGGGCGGGTAATAGGCCATGTTGCGGCTCGTCTTCTCGGGCTCCGGGAGCAACCCCTCACGCAGGTAGTGGCGAACGGTCGCCACCGGCACATCGGCGGCGGCGGCCAGCTCGGAGATCTTCATCTTTCCGGCCGCGTCCTCCGCTCCGCGTCCCGGCGCAGCCGGGTTTGGGCTCGCTCGGCTCATGCCCGGAACGCGACCTCGCTTCCCTCCGTCGCCGGTCCGGCGACGGCGCCGCTCTCGATCATCGCCTCGATCTCATGATCGGCGAAGCCGGCCTCGCTCAGAACCTCCCGGGTGTGCTCGCCGAGCGCCGGCGCGGGAGCGTCGACCCCCCCGGGCGTGCGGCTCAGCTTCACCGGGACACCGAGCTGTCGTACCGGCCCGAGGTGGGGCTGATCGAGCTGGACGACCATCTCGCGCGCCCGCACGAGATCGGAGTCGAGCGCCTCGTCGAGATCGAGTACGGGCTCGATGCAGCAGTCGTGCTCGTCGTTGAACGCCCGCCACTCCTCCCGCGTCCGGGAGCGGAAGAGCGCCGCGACCTCACGCCACGCATCCGAGCCGGGGCGCTCGAACTGCTTCTCGACGAGATCCTCGCGGCCCACCCCGCGGCAGAAGGCCTGCCAGAACTTCGGCTCCAGCGCTCCGCAGGACACCCACCCGTCGGCCGCCTCGTAGGGGAAGTAGCAGACGATCCGTCCCGCGAGCTCGTTGTCGCCGCGCTTCGGGACCCGGCCGTCGCAGAAGTAACGCCCGGCGACCATCGCCAGCCAGGCAAGCGAGCCGTCGGTCATCGACACGTCCACGAGCTGGCCCTCGCCGGACGCCCGCCGCTCATGCAGCGCCGCTATCACCCCGAAGGCGGCCATCAGCGCGCCGCCGCCGAGGTCCGCGATCTGGCCACCCGCCTGGACCGGCGGACCGTCGGGCGCCCCGGTGAGCCCGAGCAGGCCGTTCAGGGCGAGGTAGTTGGTGTCGTGGCCGGCGCGCTGGGTGTTCGGCCCGGTCTGGCCATACCCCGTGATCGCGCAGTACACGATCCCCGGGTTGACCTCCCGCAGGCGCTCGTAGCCGACCCCGAGCCGGTCCAGGACGCCAGGGCGGAAGCCCTCCAGGACGACGTCGTACTTGCGTGCGAGGCGAAGGAAGGCGTCCCGACCGGCGTCGGACTTGAGGTCGATGCGGATCGATCGCTTGCCGCGGTTCAGCGACAGGTACAACGCCGAGCGGGTGCCGAGCGCCTGGTGCTCCTCGTCGCCGTAGTACGGCGGCGCCCAGCGCACGTAGTCGCCGCCGCCGGTGTCCTCGACCTTCACCACCTCGGCGCCGAAGTCGGCGAGCAAAAGGGAGCAGAAGCCGCCCGGCAGCAGGCGGGTGAGGTCGAGGACCCGGATGTCCGACAGCGCGGCGTTCATGCCTCGACCCGCTTCGGAGTGCCGAGCAGCTCGCGCGCTTCATCGACGCTCGCCACCCGGCGGCCCGCGGCGTGCACCATCTCGCCCGCCTTGGCGATGAGCTCGCCGTTCGACTTCGCCATCTCGCCATCGGGGAGGTAGAAGTTGTCCTCGAGGCCGACGCGGAAGTTCCCGCCCAGCGCGAGCGCCGCAGCCCCCAGCCTCCACTGCTCGCGCGAGATCCCGATCACGCCCCAGTTGTTGCGCCCGTCCCGGGCATCGGGGATCTGGCGCGACATGAACTCGAGCGATTCCGGGGTCGCCGGAGCGCCACCGGTCACGCCCATCACGCAATCGACCTGCAGCGGACCCTCGAGCACGCCCATGTCGACCAACGGAGGCAGCGAGGCGACGTGGCCGAGGTCGAAGCACTCGTGCTCGGGGCGAATCCCCAGCTCGATCATCGCATTCAAAAACTCGATGATCGTGTCGAAGCTGTTCTCGAACACGAGCTTGAACACGAAGTCCTTGCGGCGGCTCGAGTACTTGGCGTAGTTCATCGAGCCCATGTTCAGCGCCGCGACGTCGGGGCGCAGCTCGCGCAGGTACTCGATCCGCTTCTCGATCGATACACCGACGGCGCCGGTCGAGTAGTTGATGATCACGTCGTCCACCTCGGCCCGGATCGCCTCGGTGATCGCGCGGTAATCCTCGATCTCGTACGAGGGCGAACCGTCGGGCTTGCGTGCGTGGATGTGGATCATCGAGCAGCCCTCGTCCACGGCGCGGCGGGCCTCGGCTCCGTACTCCTCCGGCGTGTAAGGGATCGCCGGGCACTGCTCCTTGTTCGCGACGACACCCGAGATCGAGTTGGTGAGGATGACCGGGTCCTCGAAGCGGCTCATCGGCAACCTCCGGTTGCAGTCATCAGTTCCCAGTCATCAGTAGTCAGTAACCAGTTGTCAGTTGTCAGGGGGAGAGCCTGCCCGACTTCACGCTTCTTCCGTGAGTGGCCGGCGGACGAAATTTCCGCAGCTTGCTCGTTTACCAGCGCGCGACGGCCCTCGCTGACGACGTGCGCGAGGCGACCCTCGGCTGGACCTCGTTCGATCGGTGGACACTCGGCGTTCAGCTTGTTCGGTCGGCGGACTCGATTGGCGCCAACATCGCCGAAGCATTCGGGCGACATCACGGAGCCGATCAAAGGCGGCTCCTGCATATCGCGAGAGGCTCGACTTACGAGACGGAGCACTGGATCGAGCGCGCGCTGGCGCGAGGGCTTCTGAGCGAACCTGCCTTCAGAACGCGTGCTTCCGAGATCGGCCGGATGCTCAATGGCCTGATTCGAACCCGCGCTGCCCGGTACTGACTGACAACTGACAACTGACAACTGACAACTCATACGGGCGACACTCCGTGCTTCCGCCACGGCCGCTGGACGCGCTTGTCGGCCGCCATCCGGAGCCCGCGGATGATCGTGGGGCGGGTTTCGCGGGGGTCGATCACGTCGTCGATCACGTCGCTGCGGGCGGCGATGTAGGGATCGATCGACTTCTTCACCTCGGCGAGCATCTTCTCCCGGGTCGCCTCGGGGTCGTCCGAGGCCTCGATCGCGGAGCGCCCGATGATGTTCACCGCGCCCTCCGGCCCCATCACCGAGATCTCCGCGCTCGGCCACGCGACGATCAGGTCGGGCTCGTAGGCCCGCCCGCACATCACGTAGTAGCCGGCGCCGTACGCCTTGCGGACGACGACGGTGATCTTCGGCACCGTGGCCCGCGAGACCGCGTACAGCATCTTCGCCCCGTGGCGAATGATCCCCGCGTGCTCGACCTTCGACCCGACCATGAACCCGGGCACGTCCTGGAGGAAGACGAGCGGAATGTTGAAGGCGTCGCAGAGGTTGATGAACCGCGCCGCCTTGTCGGCGGAGTCGTTCTCGAGGATCCCGCCGAGCTGCTTCGGCTGGTTGGCGACGATCCCGACCGGCCGCCCGCCGAACCGCGCGAGGCAGGTGATAATCGTCTTCGCGAACTTGGGCTTGATGTCGAGGATCTCGCCGCCGTCGACGATCTCCCCGATCAGCTCGTACATGTCGTACGGCTGTCGCGATGACTCGGGGACGATGTCGAGCAGCTTCTCCGACATCCGGTCCTCCGGGTCGGAGGCCTCGTGGAGAGGGGGGCGCTCCTCGCAGTGGGCGGGGAAGTAGGAGAGGTAGCGCTTCACGACCTCGATGCACTCGCGGTCGTCCTTCACCTCCATGTCGCCGACCCCCGACTTGCGGCAGTGGACCTTGGCGCCGCCGAGGTCCTCCATCGAGATGTCCTCCCCGGTCACCGCCTTCGTGAGGTGCGGGCCGGCGAGCGCCATCGCGCCCTGGCCGACGACCATCGGGACGAAGTCCGCCAGGCCCGGGATGTACGCGGTGCCCGCCGCGCACGGGCCCACCATCGCCGCGACCAGCGGGACGACGCCCGACATCGTCACCTCCTCGCGGAACAGGTGGCCCGAGCCGGCGAACATCGACCCGGCGGCCTCCTGGATCCGCGCACCCGCCGAGTCGAGCAGCCAGACCATCGGCATCCGCTTCTGCAGCGCCATCTCGCGCAGGCGGCCCACCTTCAGCTCCCCGGTCATCCCCATCGAGCCCGCCATCACGGTGAAGTCGTAGGCGGCCAGGCAGCAGGGGCGCCCGTCGACGTTGCCCCAGCCGGTGATCACGCCGTCGGCCGGCGCCTCCTTCCCCTCCATCGCCCGCTGCGCGAAGTGCGGGCCGGCGTGGATCCCGATCTCGACGAAGCTGCCATCGTCGACGAGCAGGTCGATCCGCTCCCGGGCGGTGAGCTTCCCGCGCTCGTGCTGGACCGCGATCTTCTCCTCGCCTCCGCCGAGCTTCGCCCTCTCGCGCCGCTCGTGAAGGTCCTCGACCAGGTCGTGCATCCCGGTGTCGGTGCCGTGCTCGGTGGCGGCGGGGGCTTGTGCCGGCTCGCTCCGGTGACCAGGGTCCCCCGCCGCCGAGTCATTGCCCGCCGCCTCCTCCGCTTCGCGTCCGGGGGCGGCGGGGTCGCGGTCGGGATGATTCACCTTGGTCTCGTCCGCCATCAGCGCCCCTTCCATTCTGGCTCGCGCTTCTCGAAGAACGCCGTCACGCCCTCCTGGATGTCCTCGGTCGTGAACGTCAGCGAGAGCTGCGAGCGCAGGAAGTCGAGGGCGTCTTCGAGCGCCATGTCGTGCTGACGGTACATCGCGTCGTGGCCGAGGCGCATCAGCACCGGGCTCTTCGACGCCAGCTTGCCGGCCCACTCGGCGACCGCGGCGTCGAACTCCTCGGCGGGCACGACCCTGTTCGCGAGCCCGTGCTGCACCGCCTCCTCCGCGCTGAGCCGCTCGCCGAGCAGGATCATCTCGTTCACCACCTTGCGCGGAACGTTGCGGTAGATCAGCGACATGATCATGTAGGGGAAGGCGCCGACGTTGATCTCGGGCGTGCCGAAGCTGACCCCCTGCTTCGCGATCACGAGGTCGCACGACAGCGCGAGCCCCAGCCCGCCCGCGAGCACGTGCCCGTTCGCCGCGCACAGCGACGGCTTGCCGAGCCGAGGCATCAGCCTGAAGAAGTCGAGGAAGAGATCGGAGCCGTAGTGCTTCTGCACGAGCGGCGCGTCCGCGGCGAACCCGCCCAGATCGGCGCCCGCGCAGAACACCTTCTCGCCCGCTCCCGTGAGCACCACGGCGCGCACCTCGTCGTCGTTGCGGACGCGGGCCATCGCATCGACCAGCTCGGTGAGGAGCTGGCCCGACAACGCGTTGCGTTGCTCCGGCCGGTTGAGCGTGACGGTGGCAACGCCGTCCGCCACGTCGTAGAGAAGCTGGTCGTAGTCCAAGCCGACCCGAGCCTACCGGGTCGCTCCCCCGTATGAAGTGAGAAGTCCTACTTTAGGCGGTAGACTTCGCCCCGATTCGGGGCCGCGGACGCGGCCCCCGCCAGCGACCCCAACCGGAGGAGCCCGTGGCCACCACCACCACCATCACCACAGCCCCAGTGATCAAGCCCGAGCACGAGACGCGGCGCCGCCACTTCATCTTCACCGACGAGCACGAGGACCTGCGCGAGTCGATGCGCTCGTGGGTGCTGAAGGAGCTCACCCCACACCGAAATGAGTGGGAGGAGACCGGGTGGCCGGACGGGATAATGCGCCGCGCCGGCGAGCTCGGCTACCTCGGCCTTTGCTTCCCGGAGGAGTACGGCGGGCAGGGCGGGGACTACTTCTACTCGCTGGTCCGTGCCGATTGCATGAGCTACTCGGGCAACGGGGGCCTCGGGATGGGCTTCGCGGTCCAGACCGACATGGTGCTTCCGCCGGTCCACCTGCTCGGGACCGAGGAGCAGAAGCAGCGCTACCTGGTGCCGGGGATCAAGGGGGAGTGGATCGGCTGCCTCGGGATCACGGAGCCGGGCGCCGGCTCGGACGTGGCCGGGATCCGGACCACCGCGCTGCGCGACGGCGACGAGTACGTGATCAACGGGTCGAAGACCTTCATCACCAACGGAGCACGAGCGCATTTCATCGTGCTGGTGACGAAGACCGATCCCGACGCCGGGCACGACGGGATCACGCTGATGCTCGTCGATCTGAAGGACGAGGACGGCAACCCGACCCCCGGGTTCTCCGTCTCGCGAAAGCTCGAGAAGATGGGCATGCACTCCTCGGACACCGGCGAGCTGGCCTTCGAGGACGTCCGCGTCCCGGCCGAGAACGTCCTCGGCGAGATCGGCAAGGGCTTCTACCACATCTCCTGGGAGCTCCAGGGGGAGCGCCTCGTCGCCGCGGCGGGCGCCGTCTCCTCGTGCGAGCGAATGTTCGAGCGCACGCTCGAGTACGCGAAGGAGCGAGAGGCGTTCGGGCGCCCGATCGCCCGCTTCCAGGCGATCCGCCACAAGTTCGCCGAGATGGCGACCAAGATCGAGGCCGCGAAGCAGTTCACCTATGCGACCGCGTGGCGGTTCGCGAACGGCGAGTACCCCGTGCGCGAGATCACGGAGGCGAAGCTGTTCACGTCGCGCGTCGCCTGCGAGGTCGCCGACGAGTGCGTGCAGATCCACGGCGGCTACGGGTACATGAGGGAGTACGAGATCGAGCGCGCCTACCGCGACGTGCGCCTGAACCGGATCGGCGCCGGCACCGACGAGATCATGCTCGAGGTGATCGGCCGCTCGTACGGGCTGTAGATCGGTGTAGGGAACCGGCGCCGGCGATCCAGCTCCGTGGCAACTTCCTGCTCACCCCGGGCCCCGGCAACGTGTTCGAGGGCCTTCCCGACATCCCGATCGCAAGATTCAGGCTGACCTTCAACCAGGACAAGCTGGCCTCGACGGGGCGCGATTTGTGCGATCCCCCGACGCCGGTCTTCCAGACGGACTTCGAGGGCCACAACGGCGAGAAGCAGGCGGGGCCCGTCGAGGCCAGGTCGCCGGCTGCACCCCGACCGCCGAGGTGGAGCTGACCAAGTCGGGATCCAAGCATCCGCGGATGAAGGCGCGGGTGAAGGGTGGCGGGTCGACGCTGCGCAGGGGGAAGGTGAAGCTGCCCCGCCAGCTCAAGTTCGCGAACAAGCGGGCCTTCAAGCGCGGCACCAAGGCGTCCGGTGACGACGTGAAGCCGCGCGCCACGGTGCGCTAGGCGGACCCATTCGCCCACCGCGGCCAGCCCCGCCCGCTAGGCTCGCTCCGCGGTGTCGAACCTCGACCACATCCGCAGCTACTACGAGGCGCTGAACACGGGCGAGGTGGATCGGGTCGCCGCCCACTTCACCGACGACGCCGTCCACTACTACACGCGCCTGGGACCGCACGAGGGGGCGGGCTCGATCGCGGAGAACGCCCGCTGGGGAGTGGAGAACCTCAAGGGCCAATGGCACCTCGAGCACGGGCTCGAGCAGGGCGACGAGGCGGTGATCGAGTGGGCGATGACGTGGCGGCACCCGAAGTCGGGCGAGCGGCGCATCAACCGCGGCACCGAGTGGTTCCGGCTCCGCGACGGGAGGATTGCCGAGGTGCGCGCCTACCATCACGGCGACCCCAAGAACCCGCGCGGCGATCTGCTCGGGTTCGACTTCGAGGGCCGCGGCTACACGACGCTGTGAACGTCATCAAGGACACGGGCGAGCGCGCGCTGCCGCCTCCTTTCACCGACGAGCACGAGCAGCTGCGAGAGTCGGTCGGCCGCTTCGTTCGCAAGGAGATCGCGCCCCACGTGGACGAGTGGGAGGAGGCGCGCGAGTTCCCGCGCGAGCTGTACGAGCGCTGCGGCGAGCTGGGCTTCCTCGGCCTCAAGTACCCGGAGGAGCTGGGCGGCCAGGGCGGCGACTACGTCCACGACGCGGTGTGGATCGAGGAGCTGTCGCGCTCCGGAGCCTCCGGCGGCGTTGGCGCCGGCCTCGGCGCCCAAGCGGGGATCGCCACCCCGCCGATCTTCAACTTCGGCACCCCGGAGCAGCACGAGCGCTGGCTGCGCCCCGCGATTCGCGGCGAGAAGATCGGGGCGCTGGGGATCACCGAGCCGGGGGGCGGCTCGGACGTCGCCGCGACCCGAACCTTCGCGCGCCGGGTCCCGGGCGGCTACGTCGTCAACGGCGGCAAGACGTTCATCACCAACGGGGTGCGGGCGGACTTCCTCGTCTGCGCCGTGAAGACCACCGCGGAGGGCGGGCACCAGGGGCTGTCATTCCTGGTCCTCGAGCGCGACATGCCCGGCTACGAGGTGACGGGAAAGCTCGAGAAGATGGGCTGGCACGCCTCCGACACCGCCGAGCTGTCGTTCACCGACGTCGAGGTGCCGAAGGAGAACCTGCTCGGGGAGGAGAACCGCGGCTTCTACCTGATCATGGCCAACTTCGCCTGGGAGAGGCTTCTGATGGCGCTGGCGGCCGTCGGCGGCATGCAGCGCGTGTTCGCCACCACGCTCGAGTACGCGAGGGAGCGCCAGGCGTTCGGCCGTTCGATCGGCCGCTTCCAGGCAATCCGCCACAAGTTCGCCGAGATGGCGACGAAGATCGAGGCGTCGCGGTCGCTCACCTACCACGCGCTGCACCTGTTCGCCGACGGCGAGGACACGATCCGCGAGGTGACGATGGCGAAGCTGTTTACGCAGCGCGCGATGGTCGAGATCGCGGACGAGTGTGTGCAGATCCACGGCGGCTACGGCTACATGCGCGAGTACGGAATCGAGCGCGCGCTTCGCGACGCCCGCCTCGGCCCGATCGGGGGCGGGACCGACGAGATCATGAAGGAGATCCTCGGGCGGGAGATGGGGCTGTGAGGATTTGCAGCGATTTTTGGGTCCTCTGACCCGTCGTCGCTTCGGCTTGCGCACGGCCCTGACCGGGTTCTGCCCGATCCGGCGCCATTCGACGGCCCTCTGCAGCACGCCCTGGAGCAGGGCCAGCGCCCGGTAGATGGTCGGCTGCCCGACGCCGGCGGCCTCGAGCTCGGCCCGGTAGCGCTCGATCGCCTCCGGAGTGAGGTCCTGCAGCCGCATCGTGCCCAGTCGCGGCAGCACGTGCCGATCCCAGAGGCCGGCGTAGCTCCGCTGGGTGCGCATGGCGAGGTTCGGCATCGCGTACAGCCGCCACCACTCCTGCGCGTCGCCAGCGCGGCCGGGCCCCTTGCCCATGGGTTTCATCCTCCTGTCTCCCTCCTTCGCCCGGGTGCGACCAGCACGCGCGGCAGCAGCTCGATCACCCGCCGCGCGATCGCGTCGACCACCTCGGGTGCCAGCTTCAGCTTGGGGCCGCCGTCGTTGGGCATTTCTCCCTATCTTCACGTCGCCAGAGCCGCCGATTAGTCGGACTGCCCTCTACAGACATGTCGCCCGAGCGGCAAAAAAGTCCAGCCTTCCGATCGCGGCCATCCACGGACACGTGGTCCGAGCCCCCTCAAAGTCCGGATTCCTGGCGAATGCAAATGTGTGAGCGGGGCGAAGGCGGGGGGTGAGAGGCGGTTACTCGGACGGCAAGGAGCCTTTCGCGTGGTTCGCTCGAACCGCGAGGAAGCAAACGTCTGGGAACGCGTTCGGGTCGGAGTGATCGGTCACTGAAGGCGGGCACGGATCTCTTCGTGGTGCAGGCGAGGTTGCTTGCGCCAGAGGAATCGCATCGGTCAGCCGTAGCCCCGCTCACACCTCCCGAGCGAAGCGAGGGCCTCCATGCCGTGCGGCGCGCGGACCACCGGGATAGCAAGCCCGGCGGGTCGTTGCCCCGCGAGCTAACGCGGCCGCTGTCGCTCGTCGCGCGAAGCGAGGAGCGGCTGCTCGAGGTTCCCGAGCTCCTGCTTGTCGTCCGGAGCGGGCGTCTGGCGTGACGTGCGCGCGACGCCTCCCTTCCTGGGAAAGGAGGACTGTGGCTGGCCGTGGCCGGGGATCACGCGAGTACGTTCTCTGGGAGAAGTTAGGCTCTCGTCGTGCCGCTCCGCGAGATCAACAGCGTACGGCTGCTAGTGGAGGAGTCAGGCAGCGGCGACCCGCTCGTGCTGGTTCACGGAAGCTGGGACGACCGGCAAGTGTGGGCACTCATCGAAGACGATCTCGCGCGCCGCTTCCGCGCGGTCAGCTACGACCGTCGCGGCCACACTGGCAGCGAGGACAGCGCAGAGCCCGGATCGCGCCGCGACGACGAGGATGACCTCGCGGGCCTAATCGAGACCCTGGGTCTCGCGCCGGCGCACGTGGTTGCGAACTCGTTCGGATCCTCGATCGCGCTTGGCCTGGCCGCCCGGCAACCCGAGCTCTTCCGCACACTCTGCGCTCATGAGCCTCCGCTGATATCGCTCGCCACCGACGATCCGGCGGTCGCGACGTTTGGCGATGCCGTGACCACCGTGTTGGAGCTGATCGGGCGCGGCGAGCCGGAGGCCGCCGCGCGGGAGTTCGTCGAGATCGTCCTCGGCCCCGGCGCTTGGGAGATGTTGCCCGAGGGGGACCGCGCGACCATGGTCAGAAACGCCGACACCTTCGCCGGCGAGGCCCTCGATCCGGCGTGGGCGGACATCGATCTCGGCGCCCTGAGCGGGATTTCGGTCCCGGTCCTCTTCACGCAGGGCGACCAGAGCCCACTCATGTTCGCGGCGATTATCGCGCGGCTGTCGGCGGCCATGGAAAGCGCCGAGGTACGGACGTTGCCCGGCGCCGGGCACGTTCCCCACACGACGCACCCTGCCGACTACGTAGCGGTGATCAGCCGATTCACTGCCAGCTAATCCGCAGATATCTTCCCAGGCTGAGCGGAGATCTCGGCGGAGCCGTCAACGAGCGGGGCAGCGAACCGGATAACCCTTCTATTGAAAGGAGGCGTCTCCGCTGGGTAGTCACCCACTGCCCGCAACGGACGAAAGACCGGAGGTCCCACGCGCGGACGAGCCGAGTTCCACTTCCCGATAAAAGGAGGCATCTGCGCCGGGCTCCGACGGCGCCCGCTCCGGACGAGCCGCAAGAGCACCGGCCGCACCGTCGCGGACTTCCGCAACCGTAGGCCAGAGCGGGCGTCGGTTGAAGACTCGCACGCCTCCCGTTCGTCCCGGAGCGGGCGTGTGGGCAACCCGATCTTGACCGTGAGAATGGCGTGAAGGTCGGCGCACCGCCCATGACGTAGGCCAGCTTCAGCGGTGCCGGGCAGCCGGAGCGGCGCGCTTCAGGCGCTACGCGCGAACTCTCCGAGCGGGCTTGGATGGCTGGGTTCGTATACGCCGATTTCGCCCGCACCAGGGATCTTGAACTGCGCGATCCGGCCCCAGCCCTCGTCCTCGATCGGCGATACGAACTCGACGCCCTTGCCCTTGAGCTCCTCGACGGTCTGCTCGATGTCGTGGCACATGAAGAACAGGACGTGATGCCCCGGCCCGCGGCCCCAGCCCGACCCGGGGTGGATGGCGATCTCGCCTGGTGGCAGGGCGAAGATCAGCCAGCCATCGCCCGCATCGACCCCCTCGAACCGCAGCACATCGCGAAGGAACGTCCGGGCTCGCTCGGCGTCCTCGGCGAAGATGATGGTGTGCGCCCCGGCGATCATGCCGCGGATCGTAACGTTGGCGATGGCGGGGGCCCAGCCCGCCGATCTGACACCGGGCGTCGGTGGCCGTTCGCGCGGCTGGAGCGTTGACTTGGGAACTACGCGGTCAAGGATTCATGACGCCCTGCTTCCGAGTATGCGTCCGCCTGCAGCCCCCGGCGGGGCCGACCCTACGCCCGAGTGGCTGGACGCAGGTCACCGTGCCGGACTCTCGAGGCAGCCGCGCCGAAGGGCCGGCAACCCACCAGAGCAGGCGTGTCCACGAACAGGACATCGGCTCCCGCTGAGGACGAGGAAGAGAAGTCACCCTGGCTGGTCGCCCGCTTCCGCTTGGCGCGGGAGAAAGCGAAAGGGCCCGGTGCAATTCTGGAGCCCCGTGCTGGGGGACGGGCACGTGCCGCGCGTGCCGTCGCGACTCCGCGCTACCGTCTGATCGATGATCGACGAGGGCACAATCGCCGAGGTTGGCCGGCGAATCTCGCAGGCGGCGCCGTCTGCGCGGGTGTTCCTGTTCGGATCCCACGCTCGCGGCACCGCGGGACCGAGAAGCGATCTCGACATCCTGGTCGTCGAGCCGGAGGTCGAGAACCCAGCCGAGGAAGCGATCCGCCTTCGGCGCGTGCTCCACGGACTGCGGGTCACCGCGGACATCATCGTCGCGAGCGAACGCGACGTGGAGGATTGGCGCGACGTTCGAGGTTCGGTCATCCACGCCGCCCTCTCCGAGAGTCGGCTTCTCGCCGCTTGATGGCAAGCCAGGCGGACCTGGCGCGGGAGTTGCTCGGCCTCGCCCGAGACGATGAGGCGGCGGCTCGTGCGCTGCTCGAAAGCGATGCGGTCACCGACGCCATCGTCGGGTTCCACTGCCAGCAGGCGGTCGAGAAGGCGCTCAAGGCTGTCCTCGCGGCGTCCCGCGCCGACTTCCCGTTCACCCACGATCTCGGCGGTTTGACGGAGCTGTGCGCGGACGCGGGCACAACGGTCCCCACGGAGCTCGAGGACGTGGACAGGCTCACCCCTTACGGTGCCAGGCTGCGCTACGGCGGGCCGGATCCTGGCACCGTCGATCGCCGGACCGCGCAACGATGGGCTGCGGCAGCCGTCGCATGGGCAACGACGCAGGTGGAGGCTCGAGGCGAGTGATCCCCGCGCGGACATAAAACGGACACATCAGATCGATTCCCTCGATCACGCACGATCATCCCTCTCGGCCTCGAACAACCGCATTTGGAGCGGGTTCGTGTCGTCGCGTGATCCGGCGTGTCCGCGCGTAGCACCCTCGGAACTCATGAAGGAGATCCTCGGCCGCCGGCTGGGGCTTTAAGCGCGGGCGAAGATAGAGTCCCGCGGCTACCCGCGAAGGAGGAAACGAGGATGGGACTGCTGGACGGCAAGGCCGCGATCATCACCGGCTCGGCGCGCGGAATCGGCCGCGCGACCGCCGAGCTGTTCACGGGCGAGGGCGCCCGCGTGCTGATCAACGACATCGACGGTGACGTCGCGGACCAGGCGGCGGGAGAGATCGACGGCGAGAACGCGGTCTTCGCCGGCGACCTGACGAAGCCCGGTGTCCCGGACGACCTCGTCAAGAAGGCGACCGACGAGTTCGGCCAGGTGGACATCGTCGTCAACAACGCCGGCTACACGTGGGACGGCGTCGTGCACAAGATGTCCGATGAGCAGTTCCAGGCGATGCTGGACATCCACACGGTGGTCCCCTTCCGCGTGATTCGCGCCCTCGCTCCGGCGTGGCGCGATGCCGCGAAGCAGGAACGCGACGGCGGCGAGGAGGTGTTCCGCAAGATCGTCAACGTCACCTCCATCTCCGGCACGATGGGCAACGCCGGTCAGGCGAACTACTCGGCCGCGAAGGCAGGGGTCACGGGGCTGACGAAGACGATCGCGAAGGAATGGGGCCAGTTCAAGGTCAACTGCAACGCCGTCGCCTTCGGGTTCGTCGAGACCCGGCTCACCCAGGCCAAGGAGAGGGGTGAGACGTTGAAGGCCCCCTCGGGTGACGAGGTCGAGATCGGCGTCCCCGAGCAGATGCGGGCGATGGCCTCGATGACGATTCCGCTCGGTCGCCCCGCGCGCCCCGAAGAGGCGGCCGGGCCGGTGCTGTTCCTCAGCTCGCCGCTTTCGAACTACGTCCATGGGCAGATCCTGAACGTGACCGGCGGTCAGTTCACCGGAATGACGACGTAGATGGCTGGGCCCCGGCTGCAGGGTGCCGTGAGCTCGCTTACGTTCGTCGGCGTCCCGGTCGACTCCGTCGGTCGATCCGGAGGGACCGAGCACGCCCCCGAGGCGTTGCGCGAGTTGGGCCTCCCCGCGGCGCTCGGCGGGCCCGACGCCGGGGACCTCGACGTGCGCATCCGGGGCGAGGAGCGCGACCCGACGACGGGGATCGTCGCGAGCCCCGACGTGCTCGCGACCACCTCGACGGTCAGGGACGCCGTCGCCGAGCTGGTCTCCGGCGGCGCGCGGCCGTTCCTCGCCGGGGGGTGTTGCTCCGAGGTGCCGGGGGCCCTCGCCGGTGCGCGCGACGCCCTCGGGCGCATCGGCCTCGCCTACCTGGATGGCCACGTCGACCTCTACGACGGCGAGACCTCCCCGACCGGGGAGGCGGCCGACATGCCGATCGCGGTGGCGCTCGGGCGTGGTCCCGCCGCCTGGGTCGAGGCGGCCGGCGGCGCCTCGATCGCGGCGGAGGACGTCGCGATCATCGGCTACCGCGACAAGGAGGAATCGCAGACCTACGGCATGGTGCAGCCCGAGGAGCTCCCCGGGTTGACGCACCTGTCGGTCGACGACGTCCGCGCCGAGGGCCCCGCGGCGGCCGGCGAGCGGGCGGGCGCCGCGCTCCCGTCGGATCTGCCGGTGTGGCTGCATTTCGACGTCGACGTCCTCGACCAGGACGTGTTCCCGGCGACCGACTACCTGATGCCGAACGGGTTGAGATGGGATGAGCTGCAGCCGGTCCTGACTGCGTTCGCATCGGCGCCCGCGGTCGCGGGGGTCTCGCTCGGGTGCTACAACCCCGACAAGGACCCCGATCGCGCCTGCGGTCGGGCGCTCGTGGACGCGCTGCGGAGCGCGCTCGCCGCCTGAGTACCCCGCCGCTCGATTCCGGCGGGGAACCTGCACGCGCGCCGCGCAGGGCTGATAGCTTCGCCCGTGGGAGGGCTCGGGTCACGGACGCAGACTCGACAACGATGCGAGGGGAGCCGGGCGCGCGGATCCGCCGCCGGTGGCCGGCGCTTGCCGTTGCGCTGATCGCCGTGCTCGGGACCGCGGGGACCGCCTGGGCGGCCCATCTCGGTGCCGACGTCGAGGGCCACACGACGCTCGAGGGGATCATCTCCCCGCAGGGCGACCCCGCCGCCGGCTACACGACCCTCGCCCCCGAGGACGTGAACGAGACCTACGTTCTCCGAGACGGCGCGGCCGAGGAGGACGATGCGATCCCGGACGCCCAGCCCGGGCGCGCGCAGCGGCGGCGCTCGCTGACCTACCTCTCGCAACTGACCGACTACCAGCTCGCGGACGAGGAGTCCCCCGCGCGGGTCGAGTTCCTCGACAGCGCGGCGAGCTCGGCATGGCGTCCGTGGGAGGCGCTCACGCCGTTCACGGTCGATCGTTCGATTCGACAGGTCAACCGCTTCGCCCCCGCGAGCCCGGTGCCCCAGGGCGACGGGAGCGCGAACTCGATGGACCTCGCGCTGCTGACCGGCGACCACGCCGACAACCAGCAGCGAAACGAGACGGTCTGGGTCCGCGAGCTGCTCGAGGGCAACGGCCCCACCGCCTTCAACAGCGGCCTCACCGACCCGGACGCCTACCGCCCCGTCAACCTCCCGGATCCGCTCTGCCAGGCGTTGGTCGTCCAGGAGGGCGGGGCGGGCGCCGCGGCGGCCGAGGGCGCGCGCTACACGGGCGTCCAGGACTACGACGACTATCCGGCGGGCGAGGGACCGAACCCCGCCTACTACGACCCCGACAATCCTCAGGGCGGGTTTGCCGACGACGGATGGCCCGCCTATCCCGACCTCATGGACGTCGCCCAGACGACCGAATTCGCGCCCGCCGGGCTCGACGTCCCCTTCTACGTCGCGAACGGGAACCACGACGAGCTCGTGCAGGGCAACGAGGACGCGCTCGCGCCACTCGAGAAGGTGGCGACCGGATGCGCGAAGGTCCTCGCGACAACGGCCGATCCGAGCGACGCCGGGCTCGCGGACCTCCTGAGCCCGGCGAACGCGAGCGCGCTGATGCTGGTCCCGCCCGACGAGCAGCGCCGGTTCGTCTCCAAGCCGCAGATCAAGTCGATCTACGGCGCCAACGACCCGGGCGAGGAGCACGGGTTCGGGTTCGTGGACCGCGACGAGGAGGAGAACTCGGACGGCTCCGCCTCCTACTACGCCTGGAACCCGTCCCAGGCGCCCGGAATCCGGTTCATCGCCCTGGACACCAACTCGGAGGGCGGCGTGGTCGGCCCGTTCGGTCCCCTGCCGACCGGCTCCTCGAACGGAAACCTCGACGACCCCCAGTTCGAGTGGCTGCACCGGGAGCTGGACAAGGCCCAGCTGGCGGGCAAGCTGGTCGTCCTGTTCGGCCACCACCCCGTGCGGACGATGAACTCGGTGATTCCCGACGAGGCGGCGGCGCCGTGCAGCGTCGGCGACGGGCACGGCCACGACGTCAACCCGGGCTGCGATCTCGATCCCCGCAGCTCGGAGCCGTTCCACCTCGGCAATCCCGAGATCGCCGAGGAGCTCGAGAGCGACGAGCTGACGTTCGCCGAGCTGCTGGGCCGGTATCCGAACGTGCTCGCCTACGTCTCCGGCCACACGCACGAGAACAAGGTGCTCCCGTTCGACAAGCAGGGCGGCGACGTGTGGTGGGAGATCAACACCTCGGCGGTCGCCGACTACCCCCAGCAGCACCGCCTGATCGAGGTGATGGACAACCGTGACGGGACGCTGTCGATCTTCGGCACCCTGCTCGATCACGCCTCGCCGGCCACCGCCCCGGCGGGAGGCGATGCGTCGAGCTTCGACCCCGCGCAGCTCGCCTCGATCGCCCGAACGCTGGCGTTCAACGACCCGCAGACGGGCGCCGCCGCGACCGGTGCGGCGCCCGCCGGCACCGAGAAGGACGGAAACGTCGAGCTGCTGCTGGGCGACCCGCGCAGCTTCGAGTGTCAGGGCGAGACCGCGACGGTGGTCGGCTCGGAGGGGTCCGAAAAGATCAAGGGGACCAGGGGCAGGGACGTGATCCTCGCGCTTGGCGGCAACGACAAGGTGAAGACCGGCCGCGGGAAGGACCTCGTGTGCGGCGGCGGAGGCGAGGACATGGTCAAGGGCGGGGGGGGCGCCGACCGCTTCGAGGGCGACGACGGCAAGGACAAGCTGAAGGGCGGCAGGGGCGGCGACCGGCTCAACGGCGGCACGGGCAGCGACCGGCTGAAGGGGGGCAAGGGCCACGATCGCCTCAGGGGCGGGAAGGCGAAGGACAGCTGCAAGGGCGGCGCCGGCCGGGACCGGACCCGAAGCTGCTAGCCGCTACTCCGGGGGCTTTCGCTCCTCGGCCAGCGGCGTGCCCTCCGGGTCGGCGGCGCCCGCCGGCGGCCACGATCCGAACCAGTTGTCGCGGGCGCCATCGATCGTCAGCACCGTGCCGGAGAAGAAGTCGCCGGCCGGGGACGCGAGGTAGGCGATCAGCCACGCCATCTCCTCCGGGGTCCCCAGCCGCCCCAGCGGGACGGTGCGGGCGACGTTCTCGCTCACCTGCTTCGGGTACTTGGTGCGCAGGACCTCGGTGTCGAACTGGCCCGCGGCGACGGCGCACAGCTTTACGTTGAAGCGCGCCCACTCGATCGACAGCGTCCGCATCATGTTCTCGACCGCGGCGCGCGCGGCGCCGGAGTGGACCATTCCGGGCATCCCCTGGTGCGGGGAGAGGGTGACGCTGACCACCTTTCCCGACCGCCGGGGGATGAACGCCCTGGTCGCCGCGGCGTGGGTCATCTGCCACGTGCCCTGGACGTTGAGCTCGAGCACGGTCCGAAATCCCTTCGGCGTGATTGCCTCCGCCGGGCTGAGGAACTGGCCGCCGGCGTTGTTGACTAGCACGTCGAGACGGCCGTGGCGCTCGAGGATACCGTCCACGAGGGCGTCCACCGCGCCCTCGTCGCGAATGTCCGTGGCGACGGCTTCCCCACTCCCCTCCCCGGCGGCGATCGCCGCGACGGTCTCGTCGAGCGGCTCCCGGCGCCGGCCGCAGCCGACCACCGTGGCTCCGAGCGAGGCGAGCTCGAGCGCGGTCGCCCGTCCCAGCCCGCTCCCCGCGCCCGAGACGAGGCACACCTGGCCGTCGAGCAGGCCCGGGGCGAAGATCCGTGATCGCGGCTCGGCCATCGTCGCGCGCCCAGTTTATGTTCGGCCCCCGTCTGTAGGCTGAGCCGCCCATGAGGATCCACGCGGAGGCGAAACCGCTCACCGAGCCGCTACGGGGAGGGACCAAGGGCGCGACCGTCACGGTCGAGCCCCTCTCCGGCGGCGAGCTGCAGGCCCCCGCCGCGTTCGTCGAGCGCGCGGGGGGCAGGATGGAGGCGCTCCGGATGCTCGGCGTGGGGACGCCCCGCTCGGAGTGGCGGTGGCTTCCGTGCCCGGCGTTCCTGATCAGGCACCCGCGCGCCGGAATGTTGCTCGTGGACACCGGCCTGCACCCATCGGTGTCCGCGAAGCCGAAGGAGAACCTGGGGCGGCTCGTCGCCAGGTTCGGGCGCCCGCGGCTCGAGCCGGGCCGGGACGTCCCGGCGGTGCTGCGGGCCCGGGGAATCGACCACAAGGACATCAGCGTCGTGGTGATGACCCACCTCCACTTCGACCACGCCTCCGGGATCTCCGAATTCGAGAACTCGACGTTCGTTCTGAGCGAACCGGAGTGGGTCGCCGCGACCACGGAACGGCGACCGTTCCTGCAGGGGTACCGGCCCGAGCAGTACGACTACACCTTCGACTACCGGACGCTCAGCTACGGGGGCGAGCGGATCGAGTCCTACTCGACCTTCGGCCGCACCTTCGACCTGTTGGGCGACGGGAGCGTCCGGCTCGCATTCACGCCGGGGCACTCGGCCGGGCACCAGTGCGTGATCGCGCGCCTGCGCGACCGCGACTTCGTGATCGCCGGCGACGCCGTCTACAACCTGCGCCAGCTGGAGGACGCTCCCGAGCCACCGCGGCCCGCCGACCACCACAACTGGCGCCGCTCGATGCGCGAGCTCAAGCACTTCCGCAGTCAGTTCCCCCAGGCCGTGATCGTCCCCAGCCACGACCACGAGCTGTGGCCGAAGCTGGAGAAGCGGTACGAGTAGGGGAGCGCGGCGGCCTCCCCCGAGCAACAACAACGGCGGCAACGAGGGGGGAGCGGGGCCGTTCCGGGGACCTCCGTCGTCGTCGATAACCGCACACTCGATGCTCGCTCCGCCACGCGGGGGAAGTTTGCCTGGTATAGCGAGGTCAAGTGCACACCCGCCGCCCGTGTCCCCGCGAGTGTGCGGTTATGAACGTCACCGTTGCCCTACCCAGCGAATCCCCACCGGGGGACCGCCGCGGCTTCGGGCCTGACTACCGCGCGTGCGGGCGCGCGGACGCGTCGGCCGCCGAGCCCGTAGGGATCCCCTCGCGCAGCGCCTTGACCACGCCGCGGCGGCCCTTCTCGTCGAGCGCCGTGTACATCGCGCGCACGCGATCGAAGACCTGCTTCGCAACCGCCATCTGCTGCTCGCGGGTCGGATTCTCGACGGTCCCGAAGCTCAGGGGCTCCCCGTACTGGATCGTGACCTTGGGGAAGCGAAGCTTCTTCCACCCTCGCACGCCCATCGAGCCGTGGATCGCGACCGGGATCACCGGGACGCCCGACTCGAGCGCGAGGCGGCCGACTCCCGCTCGCGGCTCGCCGAGCCCACCGCTGCGCGAGCGGCCACCCTCGGGGTACATCAGCAGACACCCGCCGCGTTCGAGGATCGCGTGTGCGGTGATGAAGGCCTCCTCGTCGTGCTTTCCGCGCCGAACGGGAAACGCACCGCCATGGTGGAGGATGAACGTGATCGCCGGATTCGTGAACAGCTGGGACTTGGCCATGAAGCGGAGCTTGCGCCGGATGTACACGGCGGCGAAGAAGTGGTCCCACTGGCTGAAGTGGTTGGGGGCGAGGATCACCGCGCCGCTCGCGGGGACGTTGGCGCTCCCGATCGGCGCCGCGCGGTAGAAGAGCGTCGTCGGGGGGGTGAGCACCATCCGAGCGAAGTCGTAGACCCAGTCCGGCTCGCGCGTTCGCGAACGCTCGTGGAAGCGCGTGAACTGCTCGGCGGGTCGGGGGTCCTTGTAGACCTGTGGCTTGAGCTGAGACATGACAAACCGAGCCGGCATCGCCGCGCTCCACACTTCTCTACCCCCCTTACGGTGCCCGGTTACGGGCCGATCAAACCCCTCAGTAGGGGGAGGGGGCGCCGAACATCTCCCCCAGCCGGCGGGCGACCGACAGGTCCCCCTCCATCTCCACGCGCCCCTCGAGGAAGGCTGGCATCGGCGAGTCCCCGGCCGCGATCCGGACGAAGTCGACGAGACCGATGCGCACGGTGACGGCGGCGTCGGCTCCGGGGCCGGGCAGCACCCGCGCCCTCTCGCCGGCGACGCGGATCGTCCACACCGCGCCCGCGGCCGGCCCGGCGCCGTCGCCATCGCGGCGGCGGTTGAGCTCGTAGGTGATGTCGCCCTCGAACCCGAACGCCATCTTCGGCTCGAACGAGCGCGCCATTCCGGTGAGCAGGGCGCGCTGCGCGGCCTGCGATCCGAAGCGACGCTCGACCTCCGCGTCGGAGGCGCCGCGGACGAATCGGGCCAGCGCCCGCTGCGCCTGCTTGCGCACTCCCTCCCGGAGCTCGTCGCGGAGCCGCCCGGCGAGGTCCTTGGGGGTGAGCGCCGCCCGCCGGCGCGCCTTCCGGGCGCGCTCCAGCTCCGCGGGCTCGTCGATCATGTAGTCGATCGCGGTCTCGCGGGGCGGCTCGCGCCGCGCCAGCGCCGCCTCGATCGCCGGCGCCAGCCGTTCGGCCTTCTCCGCCTCGCGTTCTTCGCGGCCCTCGGCGAACCGCGGGATCACCTCGGCGCCGAACAGCTCCAGGCTCTCGCAGATGTGCTCGTGGGTGTTACGCCCCGCCTGGAGGACCATCCCGACCTGATCCACCCCGACCGCCTCGTAGCGGCGCAGGAGGTCGACGATCTGCTCGGGGGAGCCGATCGCACCCCTCAGCGAGCCGAGGCCTTCCTGGAGCAGGCGCACCCCGAGCGGGGCCTGGTCCGGGGAGACGATGTCGCGCGCGAAGCCGGTCTCGTCGCGGCGCTCGAGGAACTCCGCGTACACGTCGGTCTTCGCGATCGTGTGCGGGGCGCCGCCGTAGTAGTGGGCGAGCGCGTAGCCGAAGAAGTGGGCGCCGTCGATCCCGCGCTCGATCGCCTCCGCCTCGTCGGGATGCGCCATCATCGGAAGAACGACCGAGACCATCGGGTTGACCGCGAA
The DNA here is from genome assembly GCA_050697095.1 of Solirubrobacterales bacterium. Taxonomy (GTDB): domain Bacteria; phylum Actinomycetota; class Thermoleophilia; order Solirubrobacterales; family 70-9; genus DASPWW01. The sequence continues at coordinate 729 of JBOGZH010000110.1, read as the reverse complement.
CCCGGCGGGCACGCACTCCTCGGAGGCGATCAGGCTGTAGTACTCGTGCACCCACTCGCCCGCGTCCTCGGGCTCGACGAAGGCGAACGCGAGTGCGCCGATCCCCTTGCGTGCGGCGAGGTGGATCGTCTCGCGCCGGCTGCACGCGACCCACAGCGGCGGATGGGGGCGCTGGAGCGGCTTCGGGATCACGTTGCGGGGCGGCATCCGGAAGGACTCGCTCTCCCATCCGGCGAAGGGCTCCTCGACGAACATCCGCGTGATCGCCTCGAGCGCGTCCTCCCACTGGGCATGCTTCTGCGTTCGGTCGACGAGGAAGCCGCCAAGCTCGCCGGCCGAGCTCCCCTCCCCTGTGCCGAACTCGACCCGCCCCCCGGAGACGAGGTCGAGCGTCGCGACGCGCTCCGCGACCCGCGCGGGGTGGTTGATCCCCGGCGGAAGCTGGACGATCCCGTGGCCGAGCCGGATCCGCTCGGTGCGCTGGCTCGCGGCCGCGAGGAAGACCTCGGGCGCGGAGGAATGCGAGTACTCCTCGAGGAAGTGATGCTCCACCTCCCACACGCAGTCGAATCCCGCGCGCTCCGCGAGGACGATCTGCTCCAGGGCGTCCTCGAGCAGGCGGTGCTCGGAGTCGCAATCCCACGGACGCGGAAGCTGGTGCTCGTAGAAGAGGCTGAACCGCACCGCCGGGGAGGATAGTTACGGTGGCGACCGATGACGGCGTTCACC
>JBOGZH010000109.1:0-6206 GCA_050697095.1 Solirubrobacterales bacterium | reverse complement strand
CCGCGAGCGCGCGGCGCCGGGACACCGCCTCCCGCTCTGCCTCCCAGCCGACGACCAGGATGCACCCGTCCGCGCGGCGGCGCAGCCGCAGATAGGAGCCGAGCGCCCGCGCGGCGAGACCCTCGGTTCCCGAGAGACCCAGGGACACCCGGGTCTCCTCTCGATCGGAGAGCCTGATCATGTCGGGCAGGGTGTCGTGCTGGGCCAGCCCGCGGACGATCTCGGCGCCCGAGGCGAAGTCGGGCGCCATCCATGCCTCGTAGCGGCGCGTCTCGGGGGCGGGCCTGACCCGGGCCGCGACCTCGGTGATCACGCCGAGGACCCCCTCGGAGCCGACGACGAGCTCGCGGAGCGCGGGACCGGCGGCGCTGTGCGGCACCTCCAGGGTGCGCAGCTCGCCGGCGGGAGCGACGAGACGCACCGCGGTGACCAGATCGTCGAAGCGCCCGTAGCCGCTGGACGCCTGTCCGGCCGAGCGCGTAGCCGCGAAGCCGCCGATCGTCGCGTACTCGAACGACTGCGGGAAGTGGCCGAGCGTCACCCCGTGCTCGCCGAGCGCCTGCTCCGCCGCCGGGCCAGCCAGCCCCGGACCCAGCCGCGCCGTGAGCGAGCGCCGATCGACCGCCACCGCTCCCAGCCGCGTGAGGTCGAGCGAAACGAGGCGCTCGAGGTTCTCCCGGATCGGGTCCACTCCCCCCACCACGCTCGTGCCGCCGCCGAACGGCACCACGGCGACTCGCTCGCGGGAGCAGGCCTCGAGCACCGCGGCGACCTGCTCGTGGTCGCGGGGGAGGACGACGGCGTCCGGCGCCCTCTCGATTCGGCCGCTTCGCAGCCGCACGAGGTCCGGATAGCTCATCCCGGCGGAGTGTCGGAGGCGGTCCTCGTCCGTGTCCAGGACGTGCGCGCGCCCCACCGCGCGGACGACGGCCTCGGGGACCGGCGCCGCCTCGGGCAGGCGCACGTCCTCGAGCGAGGCCGGCGCGCTCGGCTCCGCCTCGCCGAGGCGCTCGTTCAGCATCCGGACGGCGTCGGGTCCTAGCGGGGCTCGCCTGTCGGCCGCCCCCCACCCCCACCACTTGCGGTCGGTCACGGTCCCGGGTCTCCAGCGTCGGGGGATTCACCGAGAAGCGCGCGGTCGAGGCCCTGCAGCGCCTCGTTCAGCGTCTTTCCGGTCGCTCGTCGCATAAACGGCGATCCGAGCCGCGAGAGCCCGCGGAGCGACTGGCGGATCTCGAGCGTTACCTCGGTTCCGCCGTCGGCGCGCCGCATCCGGACCTCGGTCTTCGCGCCCTTGAGGATTCGCTCGAAGGGCGTGTCCTGCACCTCCTGCTCCCAAAGGTAGCGCTCGTTCTGGGCCGCGCTCAGGCAGCGGAAGTCGGCGCGCACCCCTCGCCCGGCCTCGGTTCCCAGGACGGCTGTCCAGCGCGCCCGCCTGTCCCCCGACCCGCCCTGGACGTTCTCGACGCGCGTCACTCGCGGCCACCAGCGGGGAAGGTGATACGGGTCTGAGACGAGCGCCCACACCTCCTCGACCGGGACCTCGATCAGCCTGCGCCGCGAGACCGCGGGCACGGGTCCCTACGCCGCGAGTCGACGGAGGTCACGTACCAGCAGCAGGTGCTGGAGATGCGTGCAGACCGCGGCCAGGCTCTCGAGGTTCTCGATCGCCTCCTTGCGGCGCGCCTGGCTGTTGGAGCGAAGCGCCGGGCCGAAAAGCTGCTGGAGCAGCGCCGTCTCACGGTCGGCGGATGAGCGGAAGACGCGCAGGTTGCGACCCGCGACGCCGTACCGTGCCAGCTCGCTCGCGGCGCGAACGATCTCGAGGTCGGTCTCGTCGTAGACGGCGTCGCCGTTTCGCCGCCCGGGCTCGATGATCCCGAACTCCTCCAGCTCTCCGAGCAGCTCCCGCTGGGCGCCCGTCTGCTCGGCGACCTCCTCCGCCGTGTAGTGCGCCGCAGCCGTGTCGACGGTGACCGCGCGGCGGTGTGGCCCCGGGGACGCGCGCCGCTTGCTTGCGTCGTCGCCGCCGGCGGCGAGCTCCTGCCGGATCACCCGAAGGGGGAGGAACTCGTCGCGCTGCATGCGGAGGATGGTCCGCAGGCGCTCGACGTCGGCCTGGCTGTAGAGCCGGTAGCCGCCCTGAGTGCGGCGCGGCGAGAGCAGCTTCTGGTCCTCCAGGTAGCGGATCTTGGAGATCGAGATGTCCTCGAACTCCTGGCTGAGGATCTTGCACACGGCGCCGATCGTCAGCGCCTTGCGGGGACGCGATTCCCCGCGTTCGCGCCGCGGCGCCTTCTGCGCCGCCCCGGTCGTGCTTCGCGCCGCGACCGCCACTGTCAACGCTCCAGGTAGCTGAGCTTGTACTTGCCGATCTGGATCTCGTCCCCGTCGTCGAGCTTGTGCGACTCGATCCGCCGCCGGTTGACGTAGGTGCCGTTCAGCGATCCGAGATCGTCGATGTACAGCCCGTCCTTGCGGCGAACGATCAGCGCGTGGTTGCGCGACACCGTGACGTCGTCGAGAAAGACCTCGGCGTCGGGACTGCGGCCGATCCCGGTCCGGTCGGCGTCGATCGTGAAGCTCTCTCCGGAGCGCCCGCCGCCGGAGCGGATGACCAACGCCGCCCCGGCCTGCTCGACGACCTCCTCGATGTCGACGGGCTGGTACTCCCCCGTCTCGTCGACCTTGTAGGTCATGGTCGTCGGCTCCTCCTCGCCCTCGCGAGGAGCGAGGTATGCGCCGCACTTCTGGCAGTAGTTCGCGCCCTCCGGGTTGACGAACCCGCACTCGGGACAGTGCAGGGCCATGGTTACTTCGCCTCGTCGGTATCAGGCGCGTTGCCGAGGAGGATGTCGCTGAGCTGCTGAACGTCGTCGCCGCTGATCAGCGCGCCGCCCTCCTCGCGCTTCGCGCGCAGCCGGTTGACGAGCTCCGCACGCAGGATGTCGATTCTGCCGTGCAGGATGCGTCGCCGGTAGGAGACCTCTTGCTCCTCGTCGGCGAGCTGCTCAATGAGCTGCTTGAGCTCCTGGTCGCTCATCGAGCCTATGTCCGGGAAGGTGTCTTCCATCTCAGTCCTGACCCACTGCTACACCGCTCGCCGCGAGATCTTCGCCATTATATGCTCGCCCCGCTGAAGGGTCAAGTAGAGGTTGAAGGTTGGGTGGCAGGTTGCGCGGGACGCCTACCGGCCCGGGGCCGCCCGGGAGAGCCCCGTGCGCACGTAAAGGAGGGTCGCCAGGATCAGCGCCGCGAGCCCGACGACCAGCACCGCCGTGGACACCCAGGTCTCGACCGTGAGGGCGAGGAAGATCGAGGTCATGACCAGCCACACGCCGATTCTCCCAAGCCAGTTGACCTCCATGTCCAGGCCCCGCCGCAGCCCGATCTGCGCGAGGGCGACCGTGACCAGCTCCCGGGCGAGCAGCGCCGCCAGGGCCCAGCGCGGAAGGAGCTCGAAGTGCCAGCACACGACGACCCCGGAGAGGATCGTGAGCCGGTCGACGATCGGATCGAGTATCGCCCCCATGCGGCTGTACTGTCCGGTCGCCCGCGCGACGAGACCGTCGAGATAGTCGCCGCCCGCGATCAGCGCGTAGAGGATCGCCGCCGCGACGGTTCGGCCGTCCCCGGAGTCGAACGCGAGATAGAGGAACACCGGGATCGCGGCGAGGCGCGCGTAGCCGATCAGGTTCGGGATCGTGAACGGCCGCAGCGGCTGCCCCCGGCGGGTCTCGGCCGGCTCGGGCCCCGATCGGTCGAGCCCCACGAGGCGGCCCTTGGTCAGGCGGCGCGAGCGCCGGGTCGTCCGAGTGGGGACTTCGCCCACCGCTTTCCTCAACCGGACCGGCCGAGCAGCTGAAGCGCCGAGGAGGCGGCGTTCGCGGCGCCGAGACGCTCCTCGACCCCGCTCGCGCGAACCTGCGCCTCGATCGTCCCCTCCGCGAGCGCCCGGGGACCGACGGTGAGCCGCAGCGGACACCCGAGCAGCTCGGCGTCGGTCAGCTTCTCGCCGGTGCCGGCCTCGCGGTCGTCGTACAGGACCTCGGTCCCGGAGGCGACGAGCTGCTCGTAGATTCGCTCCGCGGCCCTCACGGTATCGTCGCCGGCCCTTCCCAGCGCCGTGAGGTGAATCGCCCACGGCGCGATCGAGCGCGGCCACACGATCCCGCGCTCGTCGGCTCGCTGCTCGATCGCCGCAGCGATGATCCGGGCCGGCCCGATCCCGTAGCTGCCCATGACGATCGGCCGCTCGGTGCCGCCCTCGTCCAGGTAGGTCGCTCCGAGGGGCTCGGAGTAGCGCGTTCCGAGCTTGAAGATGTTTCCGACCTCGATCGCCGGCTCGATCGTGATCTCGTGACCGCCCGGCGAGCGGTCGCCGGGCTCCACCGCCCGGATGTCGGCCTCCTCGTAGGAGAAGTCGCGCCCCGGCGCGATCCCGATGAGGTGGAAGTCGGGCCGATTCGCGCCGGCGAAGTAGCCCTCGCCCCGGATCGCGGCGTCCTTGATCACCGGCACCGATGCCCCGATCGGGCCGATGAAGCCGGGTGGGCCCAGCTCCGCCTCGATCTCCTCCGGTCGCGCGGCGCGGAACTCCGCGCCGAGCGCGTTGGCGAGCTTGATCTCGTTCAGGCGGTGATCACCGCGCACGAGGGTGAGCACGAAGCCGCGGCCCTCCGCGATCACCGGGATCGCCTTCAGCGCGGCGCCCGCCGGAACCCCGAGCGCCGCCGAGGCCTCGTCCACGGTCGTGAGGCCGGGGGTCGGGGCCTCTGTCGGCGCCTCGAGCCGCGGCGGGAGGTCGACGTGCCGAGGCTCCGCCGATGCGATCTCCACGTTCGCCGCGTAGTCGGGCGCCAGCGCGACCTCGTTCTCCCCCGCCGGACAGGGCGCCATGTACTCGTGCGCGCCCAGCCCGCCCATCATCCCGACGTCGGACTCGACCCGGTATGTACGCAGCCCGCAGCGCTCGAAGATCCGGTCGTACGCACCGATGTGGCGTCGGTAGCTCGCCTCCAGCCCGGCCACGTCCCGATCGAGGCTGTAGGAGTCCTTCATCGTGAACTCGCGGGTTCGCAGCACCCCCGCCCGTGGCCGCGGCTCGTCCCGCTCCTTGAGCTGGATGTGGTAGAGGATCATCGGCAGCTCGCGGTAGGAGCGGATCTCTCGCGCGGCGTGAAACGTGATGCATTCCTCGTGGGTCATCGCGAGGACCAGCTCCGCCTCCTTGCGGTCCCGGAGCTTGAACAGCTCCGGGATCTCGTAGCGGCCGGTCTGGCGCCAGGTCTCGGGCGGCTGGAGAAGCGGCATCAGCATCTCCTGGCCGCCGATCGCGTCGATCTCCTCGCGGATGACCGCCTCGACCTTGCGCTGCACCCGCCATCCCGCGGGCAGATAGGTCCACATCCCGGCGCCGAGCTGGCGGATCAGGCCCGCTCGCACCATCAGCTTGTGCGAGACCGCCTCCGCATCGGCGGGAGCGTCCTTCAGCGTGGGGAGAAAGAAGGTCGAAAGACGGGTCATGGCGGGCTGAGCCTAGTGGACCGGCAGCCGCCACAGGCTCGGCCGCCGGCCGCCTCAGGGGCGAGTGCGCGCCGCGGGAGGGTGACGGGTCTCAGGCCCGGGTGAAGCGGCGCCCGGCCGTCGGCGAGGCGTCCTCGTCGAGCTTCGGGCGCGCCCGCTCCGCCTCCCCGTCCTTCACGGGCGCGAGCGTCGGCAGCGGCTCCGCGTCGGCGCCGTCAGCCTTCGCCGCCTCGGCCTCCATCTGCGCGATCCGCTCCGGGGTGAGCTCGTCGGCGTTCTCGTCCTCGATCCGCTTCAGCCACGCGGCGCCCTCGGCCGACTTGCCCTCGTCGACGTCGACCTTGCCGCGGTCGAGCGAGCGGTCGATCTCCTCGAACAGCGTGTCGACCAGCTCCGCCTGGGGCACCTTCCGCAGCGGCTTGCCGTGGGCGAAGATCAGGCCCTCGTTCTTGGCCCCGGTGATCCCGAAGTCGGCGTGCGAGGCCTCGCCGATCCCGTTCACCGCGCACCCGAGCACCGCGACCTCGATCGGCTCCTCGTAGCCCTCGAGGCGCTGCTCGATCTCTGCGACCACCGTGTCCATGTCGAACTGGAGCCGGCCGCAGGTCGGGCACGCGATTAGCACCGGGCCGCGCTCACGCAGGCCGAGCGCCTTGAGGATCTCCCACGCGACCTTGACC
>JBOGZH010000108.1:0-15076 GCA_050697095.1 Solirubrobacterales bacterium | reverse complement strand
AGGAGGGTCGGGACCACCAGGTCGAGCGCGTCGGCCGCGACCTCCGCTCGATGATGCCGTGGATAGAGAGGGACTAGTCGGTCGGGGTCGTCTCGGTCGTTGGCGTTGGGGCGGTTGCGGCGGGCTGGGCTGCCGGCAGCGCGTCTGAGGGCTGGTCCTGGGCCTTCCACACCTTGTTGAGCTCGTCCTGGATGTAACCGGGCACGATCAGGCCGGCCACGCCGACGATGAAGGACCCGGCGTACAGCGCGAACACGATCCACCCGTTCATCGTCACGTTGCCGACCGCGACCTCCTGGGCGCGCTTCATCCGCTGCACGCCGTTGTACATCGAGAAGATCGGCGGAATCAGAACCAGCCCGCCGGGGAACATGGCGAGCAGCGACAGCGTCGGGTTGTCGCCCAGGCCCTCGGCGTTGCGGGCTCGCCCCAGGTCAACCATCTCCCGGTTCACCTGGTACCACCAGTACAGGAAGTAGATCCCCAGGGTGATGAAGGAGAGCGCGGCGACGGCCACCGGGTGCCGGAGCTTGGCCGTCCCCGGCCCACCGTTGATTTGAACCTCGTCCGCCAGGGCGGCCTCTACGCGCCGCTCGGCCGCTCAGGCTCGGTCGGCTCGGCGGGCTGTGCCGCCGGCTGCTCGATCTGGCCGGCCGGCGCGGCACCGGACTCCACGGCCGCACCCGGCAGCGCACGCCACGCCTTGTTGAGCTCCGCCTGCATGTAGCCATACCCGACGATGCTCAGCCCGAGGATGAGCAGGATCACGATGATCCAGCCGTTGAGGCTCGGCGTCGCCCCGGTCGTGATCTCCTGGGCGCGCTTCATCCGCTGCGTCCCGTTGTAGAGCGACATCAGGGCGGGGACGATGATCAGCCCGCCGGGGAAGAACGCCAGCAGCGACGTAGTCGGATTGTCTCCAAGTCCCTCGGCGTTGCGCGCCTTGCCCAGGTCGACCATCTCCCGGTTGACCTGGTACCACCAGTAGAGGCCGTAGATGCCGAGCGTGATCAGCGTCAGGACGGCAACGCCGACCGGATGCCTGACCTTGGCTATGCCCGTGTCTGGCCCACCGATCTGAATCTCTTCCGCCATTCCCTCTCCTCCTCGTAGTCGTGAACGCCTGAGCGCCGGAAACCTACTGGGTTTGTCGGTCATTCACCGAGAACCTTGATCACGAGCCGCTTCGGCCGTCCCCCGTCGAACTCGGTGTAGAAGACCTGCTGCCAGGGGCCGAGGTCAAGCCGGCCGTCGGTCACCGGCAGGATCACCTGGTGGTGGACGAGCAGGTTCTTGAGGTGCGCGTCGCCGTTGTCCTCGCCGCCGCGGTGGTGGCGGTAGTCGCCAAGGTCGGGTAGGAGGGCCCGGGCGACGTCGTTCGCCGGCTCGCCCCAGCTCGGCGGGGCGAGCTTGTCGAGCCACTCCAGCGCGTCGGCCTGGATCCCCGGCTCGTCGTCGTTCACCCACACGCCGGCGGTGATGTGCATCGCCGAGACCAGCGCCATCCCCTCGCCGATCCCCGCCTCGTCGACTGCTGCCTGGACGTCCTCGGTGATGCGGATGAACTCGCGCCGCTCGCCGGTCTCGAATGTCCTGTAGACCGTGTTGAACCTCATCATCGCTCCTTCGGCTCGTGCTATCAGTGGCGATCCGTAACCTTGTCCTCGTTCCGCTCGCGGACGCTATCTGGATGAACGAGTCGCCCGACATCTACGCCAAGCAGTACCTGATGACGGCGGGGCCCACGCCCCTGCCGCCGGCCGTGAGCCAGGTGATGGCGGAGCCGATCCTGTATCACCGCTCGCCCGCATTCATCGAGATCTACGCCCGGGTGCTGGAGCGCCTGCGCACGGTGTTCCAGACCTCAAACGACGTGCTGTGCTTTGCAGCCTCGGGCACCGGGGCGATGGAGTCGGCGGCCGCGAACCTCGTCGTCCCGGGCGAGCCGGCGCTCGTCGCCTCGGCGGGCAAGTTCGGGGAGCGGTGGAAGCAGCTCTGCGACGCGTACGGGGCCGCGACGGTCGCGCTCGACTTCGAGTGGGGCGAGAGGATCGACCCCGATCGCGTCGATGCCGTGCTCGAAGAGGCGGAGGGGCCTGCGCGCGCCGTGTTCGCGACCCAGTTCGAGACCTCGACCGGGGTTCTCAACGACGTGCACGCGCTGAACGAGGTCGCGCGGCGCCACGGAGCCGTGCTCTGCGTGGACGCCGTCTCCGGCCTCGGGGCGGTCGACCTTCCGCAGGACGAGTGGGGCGTGGACGTGGTTGTCGCGGGCTCGCAGAAGTCGCTCATGTGCCCTCCAGGCCTCGCCTTCGTCTCCGCCTCGGAGCGCGCGCTCGCGATGGGCGCCGAGAACCCCGGGCGGCGTCATTACTTCGACTGGGCGCTCACGGCGAGGGGCCAGCGCGAGCAACCGCCGAACAGCGCCTTCACCCCGGCGGTCACCCTGTTCAGGGCGCTCGACGTCGCACTCGACCTGATACTCGCCGAGGGCCTGGAGCGCGTGTTCGCGCGCCACGCGCTGCTCGCGCGCGCCGCGCGCGCGGGGATCGAGGCGCTCGGCCTCGAGCGGTTCGGCCCCGAGGACGAGAACGCGAACGTCGTCACGGCCGCCGCGCTGCCCGAGGAGATCGACGGCGCCCAGGTGCCGGCGCTGATGCGGGACCGGTACGGGATCACGGTGGCCGGCGGCCAGGGGATCCTGCGCGGCAGGATCGTGCGGATCGCGCACTGCGGTTACTACGGGGCGTTCGATGTGATCTCCGCCCTCAGCGCCCTGGAGATGGCGCTGCGGGACCTCGGCGCGCAGACCGAGCCGGGATCCGGGGCCGGCGCCGCGCAGCGCGTCTTTACCGAGGCCGGGGTCGCCCCCGAGCCCGTGGGCTGATGCAGCGATCCGCCCTGCGCGATCGGGAGGCGGATGCCGAGCCCGGGACGCTGGGGGCGACCGTCCACCGGGTTCTGGTCAAGGAGCCGATCGCGGAGTCGGGGATAGAGCTCCTTCGCCGTGAGTTCGACGTCGAGCTCGGTTTCGAGATGTCCGCGGACGAGCTGGAGGAGCGGATCCGGGAGTTCGACGCCGTGCTGATCCGCTCCGGGACGCAGGTGACCGCGGAGCTGATCGAGCGCGCCGGCCGGCTGAAGGTGATCGGCCGGGCTGGGGCCGGTGTCGACAACGTCGACGTCGGGGCCGCCACGAAGCGGGGGATCGTTGTCGCCAATGCCCCGGAGTCGAACTCGGTCGCGGCGGCCGAGCACACGATGGCGCTGGCGCTTGCCCTGTGCCGGAACGTGCCCCAGGCTCACGCTTCGCTGGCCGGCGGGCGCTGGGAGCGCTCCGAGTTCAAGGGCAACGAGTTGTACGGGAAGACGCTCGGGGTGATCGGGTTCGGCCGCATCGGCCAGCTCGTCGCCCAGCGCGCGATGGCGTTCGGGATGAAGGTCGTCGCCTTCGACAAGTTCGTCGCCGCGGAGCGCTTCCGGGAGCTGGGCATCGAGGGTGCCGAGTCGACCGAGGACCTCTACCGCCGCGCCGACATCATCACGATCCACCTTCCCCGGACCCCCGACACGATCAACTGGATCGACGCCGACGCGATCGCGAGGATGAAGGACGGCGTGCGGATCATCAACGCGGCGAGGGGAGAGCTGGTGGACCTGGCGGCGCTCGAGGCCGGATTGGAGTCGGGGAGGGTGGCGGGCGCCGCGCTCGACGTCTTTCCCGAGGAGCCGATGACCGAGCACCCCCTGTTCGGCCGCGATGACGTCGTCGTCACCCCGCATCTCGGGGCCGCGACCGAGGAGGCCCAGGACCGGGCCGGGGTGATCACCGCCGAGCAGGTGCGGGCGGCGCTGCGGGGCGAAGTGGTCACGAACGCGGTGAACATCCAGGCCGTGCGGCCAGAGGCGATGGAGGCGCTGGCGCCGTTCGTCCCCCTTTGCCAGATGCTCGGCTCGCTCGCGCAGGGGCTCGGAAACGGCTCGATCGATCGCGTGCGGGCCGAGTTCCGCGGCCGGCTCGCGGAGCACGACACCCGTCTGCTGGGGATCGCGGTCTTGGTCGGGATCCTCTCCGGCCACACCGAGGAGCCGGTGAACCTCGTGAACGCGCCGGCGATCGCGGCCGAGCGCGGGATAGAGCTGATCGAGCTCAAGGACACGCTCGCGGACGAGTTCACCGAGCTGGTGACGGTGCGGATCGAGTCCGGCGACGAGGTGGTCGAGGTCTCGGGAACCGCGGTCGGCCCGCGGAACCTCCCGCACCTGGTCCACGTGTGGGGCGAGAGCTTTTACATGCCGCTGGCCAAGCACCTGGCGATCTTCCGTTACAAGGACCAGCCGGGGATGATCGGGCGCGTGGGCACCGCGTTCGGCCGCCACGGCGTGAACATCATCTCCGCCGCGGTCGGCGCCGAGGCGAACCCGGACCAGGCCGTGATGGCGATGACGACCGACGGGAAGGTGCCGGACGAGGTCGTCGAGGAGATCGTGTCCACGGACTCCTTCGACGTCGGCCGCGCCGTGGACCTCTAGGTCTGGGCGTCGCGCGAGCGCCGCTGGTCGCGGAGCGCCAGGCCGGTGAGAACCTCTCCGACGACGCGTCCCGCCACCAGAGCGGTGACGTCCACCGGCCCGTTGCGGGCGGGGAGGACCTCGACCACGTCGGCGCCGACCAGCTCCGTCGCTTCCGCGAGCGTGCGGCAGGCCCACAGCAGCTCGTGGGCGCTCATACCGCCCGGCTCGGGCGTGCCGGTGCCCGGAGCGAAGGCGGGATCGAGCACGTCGATGTCCACCGTGAGGAAGCTCGGCTGATCGCCCACCACCTCCAGCGCCCGCCCGAGGACGGCCTCGAGGCCGAGCCGCCGCACGTCGTGCATGAAGAGGCTCGTGATCCCCTGTGACTCCTGCCACGCGAACTCCCGCTCGCCCGGCCAGTAGCCACGAAGGCCGATCTGCACGTAGCGCCGGCCGTCCACCTTTCCCTGGTCCACCAGCCGGTACATCGGCGTGCCGTGCGAGAGCTCCGCGCCCCACAGCTCCTGCGCGGTGTCGGTGTGGGCGTCGAAATGGATCAGGCCGATCGGGCCGTCGGAGGCGCACCCGCGCACGCCGGGCTCGGTGATCGAGTGGTCGCCGCCGAGGATCAGCGGGATCGCACCGGCCTCTCGCACCTCGGAGACGAGCGCTTCGATCGCCCGGTGAGACGCGGCGGGGTCGGCCGGGACCATGGGCGCGTCTCCGAAGTCCACCACGCGCAGCACCTCGCTCCAGTCGACCCCGGCCTCGAGATGCCGCCCGGTCTCGGTGCTCTCCATCCGGATCGCTCGCGGCCCCGCGCGGGTTCCCGGGCGGTCCGAGGCGAGCTCGTCCATCGGCGCGCCGACGACGGCTGCGTCGCACCCCGCGAGCTCGCCGCTCTCCTCCGTGTAGGGCAGGCCCGCAAACGTGAGCAGGCCCGCGTAGGCGGGCGCCCCCTCGAGCCCGAGCCGGGTCCAGCGCTGATTTGGGTCGATTATCGTGACGCGGGGCACACTAGCTGTAGGGTCCTGACGATGCGCGCGGTCGTGATCACGACGCACGGGGGGCCGGAGGTGCTCCAGGTCGAAGAGCGCCCCGATCCCCTGGTCGGGCCGGGCGAGGTGCGGGTGGCCGTGCGCGCGGCGGGGATCAACTTCGCGGACCTGATGGCCCGGGCGGGCGTGTATCCGGACGCACCCGCGCCGCCCTGCGTGATCGGGTATGAGGTCGCGGGCGAGGTCGAGTCTGTGGGCGAGGGGGTCGACTCGGTGGGCGAGGGAGACAGGGTGATTGCGGCAACCCAGTTCGGTGGCCAGGCGGAACTAGTCACGGTGCCTGCCGGGCAGGCTGTCGCGCTGCCGAAGAGGATCTCCTTCGAGCAAGGGGCGGCGTTCCCGGTCAACTACGGCACCGCGTACGCGGCGCTGGTGATCATGGGCGGGCTGCGGGAGGGCGATCGCGCTCTGATCCACGCCGCGGGGGGCGGGGTGGGCATCTCCGCGACCCAGATCGCGAAGTCGCGCGGGGCGGAGGTGTTCGGCACCGCCTCGGCCGCGAAGCACGACGCGATCAGGGCCCAGGGCGTCGACCACGCGATCGACTACCGCTCCCAGGACTTCGCCGAGGAGGTGCTGCGGATCACCGGCGGTGAGGGCGTGGACGTGATCATCGACGCGCTCGGTCCGGCGAGCTTCCGTAAGGACTACCGCATCCTGAGGCAGGGAGGGCGGCTGATCATGTACGGGCTCGCCGACGTTCAGACGGGGGACAAGCGCAACGTCCCGGCCGTTCTCCGCAATCTCGCGCAGATGCCCTTCGCGACGGTGCCGTGGTGGAAGAGCCTGTCGATGATGAAGGAGAACAAGGGCATCTTCGGGCTCAACATGCTGCACTGGTGGCAGGAGGAGGGGAATCTCGATCGCGTCGTGGAGCCGGTGGTGGCGGCGCTCGAGGCGGGCGATCTGACTCCCGTGGTGGCGGAGTCGTTCTCCTTCGAGCGCGCCGGTGACGCGCACCAGTTCATTCAGGATCGCCGCAACATCGGAAAGGTGGTGCTGGTTCCGTGACGGGGGTGCTCGTCGCGAGCATCGGCAGCCTCTACGACCGCGCGATCGTCGAGACGGGAAAGGAGCCCGAGCTGCTCTTCCTCGTGTCCTTCCTGATCACCTTCGGGTTCATCCGCACGAGCGCTCACATGATCCGGGCGCAGGTGAGCTGGTGGCCTGGGAACGTGCAGGTGGGGGGGACGCACATCCACCATCTCGTGTGGGGGATCTGCACCCTGCTGATCGTCGGCTATCTGATGATCGCGGTCGACCCGGGCTCCCCGTGGCGAGAGGTCTTCGCGATCCTGTTCGGTGTCGGCACGGGGCTGACCCTGGACGAGTTCGCGCTGTGGCTCAACCTCAAGGACGTTTACTGGTCCGAGCAGGGCCGGCGCTCGATCGACGCCGTGATCATCGCGGCGACGTTCGCGGGAATCGTGATGATCGGACTCAAGGCTTGGCTCGACGTGGCGAGAGGCGTCGAGGACGCCGTGGTCAGCGTCCTCGGGTCGTTCGGGTTCATCACGATCCTGCTGGTGGCGGTCAACTTCGCGAAGGAGAAGTTCGTCACCGGGATCGTCGGGTTGTTCGTGCCACCGGTCGCGCTCGTCGGTGCGATCCGGCTGGGCCGGGAGCACTCGCCGTGGGCGAAGCTCCTCTACGGCGACGAGAAGAGGGCGAAGGCGAAGCACCGGATCGAGAGGGAGGCGGCCCCGTTCGAGCGCGCGTGGGAGCGGCTGCGCGGCCGGTCTCAGTCGCCGGCCGGCTCGAGCTGAGCGTCGGCGGTGTCCGCGTGCTCGCGCTGGTAGGCGAGCGCCTCGTCGATCAGGACGCCGATCGAGGCCGCGACCGGGATCGCGAGCAGCGCGCCGAGGATTCCGAGGAGCTCTGCGCCGATCAGGATCGCGATGATCGCGATCACCGGATGCACCTGGACCGCGTTCTTGTACATCAGCGGCTGGATCACCCGGTCCTGTAGCTGCTGGTAGATGAGGAAGAACACGCCCCATACGATCAGGGCGGTGGGGAAGTCGTGGAACGCGACGACGATCGCGACCAGCAGCCCGCCGAGGGTGAGCCCGATCAGCGGGATCAGATCGAGGAAGGCCACGATCACCGCCAGCGGCACGGCCAGGTGCACCCCGAGGAGCTCGAGCACCAGCCACGTGACCACGCCCACGGCGGCGGCGAGCGTGAGGTTGACCGTGACGTAGCCCTTGACGATCCCGTAGATGCGGTCACCGATCCGGCGCGAGCGGTCGCGGGCCGAGGGCGTGAAGCGCTCCGTCGCGCGCGTGAACTGGCGGTCGCCGTCGATCAGGAGGAAGAAGGCGATCACCAGGATCGTGATCCCGGCGAGGAGGTTGTTCAGCAGCGATACGGTGAGCGTCCTCGCCTCGCCGGCCGCGTCGCCGAGCTTCGAGGGAAGGGAGGACGCCGCGTCGCTGAGCTTCGAGGTGATGTCGAACTTCGCGTTCAGCTCGCGGAACTGCTCGTTGTCCTTCGCCCACTGCTCGAAGTCCTTCACATAGCCGGGGAGCTTGGGCGCCAGCGCCTCCACCTCGCTGATGATCGGTCTGATCACGTGCAGCATCAGGAACACGAACACGGCGGCGAAGACGATGTAGACGACGAGGATCGCGAGCCAGCGGGGAAGCGAGCGCCCGCGCACGCGAACCCGCTCGACGAGGCCCACCGCGGGCGCGAGCGCGAGGGCGAGGAAGACCCCAGCGAAAGCCCATCGCAGCGTCGTGCGGATCTCGAGCACGATCAGCGCGAGCAGCACCGCGGCGGCGATCACGACGAGGGTGATCGTCGCGACCTTGACCACGGCCCAACCCTGAATTCGTGCAGCCTGCACTCCGCGCCTCCAGCCCTGGGTTCGCCGCCAGGCGTGGGGTCCCTGCCGAGGAGACGCCTAGAACGACACGAGCCCGGCGGCCTCGGCCGCCGGGCTCGTCAAGTGCCGCGGGCGTGGCTAGTAGGAGAAGCCGCCGCCCCCGTTGCCGCCGCCCCCGCCGGAGCCGCCGCCTCCGCCGCCCTTCTTCTTGAGCTGGCCGCGGATCGCGCCGCCGAGGAACTCCGCGTTGTGGATATTCACGTAGAAGTTCTTCGGCTTCTTCGAGATGTCCTTGATGTCGCTCTTCTCCGCGTCCACGCACGCCTTCTGCGGCGAGGAGAAGGTGCCACCGGTCGTGCTCTCGAACAGGGTGATCAGCGGGGCACCATTGACCCCCTTGGCGCCCGGGTGGATGTGGGCGACCGACGGGTCCTGGATGCCCTGGAAGCTGATGTCGTAGCAGACCTGCTTCTTCTGCTTCTTCATCTTGAACTTCGCCGCACCGCTGCCGTCTGGATCGGCTGCCGGAACCTCCTTTTGGCCGCTCAGGTTGTTGGAGGTCAGCTTGACCGTCTTCTTCTTCGCGGCCAGCGTGCCGGCGACCGCCGACATACCGAGTGCGACCGCGATCATGCCAACGATCGCCGCCGTGAGTCCCCTGCGTCTGTGCATCTCTTCCTCCTAGTGGTCGACCCCGCTGAGCGATTCCTAGCAGGTTCGTACCGGCCGGGTACGTTGGGATATACGGGCTCGATGGCCTTCGGGATGACTGCGTACGCGAAGCGTGCGCTACAGTCATTGCAGGTGATGACGCACCGGCTCGACAGCCTGGCGCTCCTCCTTCTCCTCCCCCTTCGGGGGGAATAGCGCCGGGCGGCGCGAGAGCCGCGAGACACAAGGTCATCATCGGTCACTAGAGAAGGAGGAACGAGCCATGAGCGGCCCGCAGGCAGTACCCGACGAGAGCCGGGTCCACATCTTCGACACCACGCTGCGCGACGGCGAGCAGTCGCCCGGGATCTCGCTCAACACGCAGGAGAAGGTGGAGATCGCGCAGCAGCTGGCGAAGCTGGGCGTCGACGTGATCGAGGCCGGCTTTCCGATCACCTCGCCCGGTGACTTCGAGGCCGTGGAGGCGATCGCGCGCAAGGTCGAGGGGCCGGTGGTCTGTGGCCTCGCCCGCACCCACAAGGCGGACATCGACGCCGCCTGGGGGGCGATCAAGGACGGGCCGCGCCCGCGCATCCACACCTTCATCTCGACCTCCGACATCCACATCGAGCACCAGCTCCAGACCACGCGCGAGGACGTGAAGGGCCAGGCTCGGGCGGCGGTCGCGCTCGCGCGGAGCTACACCGACGACGTCGAGTTCTCGCCCATGGACGCGACGCGCGCCGACGTGGAGTTCACCGCCGAGGTCTGCGCGATCGCTGTCGAGGAGGGCGCGATCGTGGTCAACATCCCCGACACGGTCGGCTACACGACGCCCGAGGAGTACCAGCGCTACTTCGAGCAGCTGTACCGGCTCGCGCCGGGGCTCCGCGACGTGCGGCTGTCCGTCCACTGCCACGACGACCTCGGGCTCGCGGTCGCGAACTCCTACGCCGGCCTGCTCTCCGGCGCGCGCCAGGTCGAGTGCGCCGTGAACGGGATCGGCGAGCGGGCGGGGAACTGCTCGCTGGAGGAAATCGTGATGCTGCTTCGGACGCGGCGCGACGAGCACGGCCTCGACACCGCGATCGACACGCACGAGATCGCGCGCACGAGCCGGATGGTCTCCCGCTTCACGGGCTACTCGGTGCAGCCGAACAAGGCGGTGGTGGGCCGCAATGCGTTCGCGCACGAGTCGGGCATCCACCAGGACGGCGTGCTGAAGGAGCGCACCACCTACGAGATCATGGATGCGACCGAGGTCGGTCTGGATTCGAACCAGATTGTGCTCGGCAAGCACTCGGGGCGCCACGCGCTGCGCGACGCGCTCGAAGAGCTCGGCTTCAGGGTCGAGGGCCAGGCGCTCAACCACGCGTTCAAGCGCTTCAAGGAGATCGCGGACAAGAAGAAGAACGTCACCGCGCTCGACCTCGAGGCGATCGTCTCCGACGAGATGCGCGAGCGCTCGGAGCGCTACGACCTCGCGTGGTTCGACGTCGAGGCCTCCTCGCGGCGCGAGCCGCACGCGAAGGTCGCGGTGACGCTTCCCTCGGGAGAGGAGAGGGTGGGGGAGGCGTCGGGCGACGGCCCCGTGGACGCGATCTTCGGCGCGATCCAGAGCGCGGTCGATGCGGAGTGCGAGCTGCGCCAGTACACCGTCTCCGCCGTCACCGAGGGCGAGGACGCGCTCGGCGAGGTGACCGTGATGCTGCGCGCGGCGGGCCGCCTGGCCAGCGGCCAGGGCGTGTCCACGGACATCCTCGAGGCCTCGGCCCGCGCCTACGTGCGGGCGCTGTCCAATGCGCTAGAGGGCGCCGCGATGCGCGAGGCGGAGGCGCTGACTGCAGACGCCGCGGCGGAGCGCTCGCCCGGGCCGTAGCCGAGCGAGCGACGCCCGGGCCGTGGGTTCCCCGCGCATATAGTTCGCCCATGCCCGGTGCCCTCGAAGGACGCGTCGCTAAGTCACCGGCGCCTCGTCTGGAATCGGCGAGGCGACCGGGGTGGCGCTGGCGAATGAAGGGGCAGCGGTCGCTCTGGGGGCGCGGCGGCGCGACCGGCTCGAGGAGCTGGCAAAGCGGATCTCGGGCGACGGCGGCCGGGCGGAGGTCTTCGAGGTTGACATCACCGAGGAGGAGCCGTCGCGGTCGTTCGTCGAGGCCGCCGCGGAGAGCCTCGGCGGCCTCGACATCCTCGTCAACAACGCCGGGGTGATGCTGCTCGGGCCCGTGCAGGGCGCCGATCCCGACGAGTGGAGGCGGATGGTCGAGGTCAACTGCCTCGGCCTGCTCTATTGCACCCACGCGGCGATCCCCCTGATGCGGGAGCGCGGCGGCGGGCACATAGTCAACGTCTCGTCGGTGGCGGGGCGGCAGGCGGCCCTCGGCGCAGCCGTCTACAACGTGACCAAGTTCGGCGTCGTGGGCTTCTCCGAGGGGCTGCGCCAGGAGGTCCTGCACTCCAACATCCGTGTGACCGTGATCGAGCCGGGGTTCGTGGACACCGAGCTCCGGGGGCACAACGAGCACCCGATGGTGGTGGAGACGATCAAGAAGTCGCGCGAGGAGATCGGCGACCTGCTCGAGGCCGAGGACATCGCCGAGGCGATCACCTACGCGGTCACGCAAACCCGAGCGGGTGAGCGTGAACGAGGTCCTGGTCAGGCCGACGAGACAGCAGCGCTGAACTCGCCTCAGGTCTCTTTGCGTCAACAGTTGCGGGTTTCTGATGAGCGTTCCGCACGCTTGGCTCAAGCGTGACGGCAAGCGATCGAAGTGCAGGAAGTTGGTCCAAGGACATCGTCGTCTGGCGGTCGTCCGGGGGCGAGATCTGGCCACCCAGATACTCATGGGAGTATCCGACCCACCAACGATGATCCAAGGCAGATGATCTCCGACCTCGCGCGCAATCCGCGAGAGTCGTCCACGGCTTCTTCGTTGATCGGCGTTTCGCAGCTATCTGATGTCGAGCTCGGGGACAGGCTCGCTCAGCGAGGCACCCTACTCGTCGAAGGGCGAGCTGCCGATGCCCTGCGCCGGCTGCCGGATGCGAGCATCGATTGCGCGATCACGAGCCCTCCGTACTGGTCGATTCGCAGATACGACGGTTCCTCTCAGTTGGGGGAGGAACGAACCCCGGAGGAGTTCATTGATGCACTCGTAGCCGAGCTCGACGAACTCTCGAGGATCCTAAAGCCAAGTGGATCTTTCTGGCTGAATATCGGCGACACGTACCAGCGAAAGAACCTATGCGGGATCCCATGGAAGGTTGCGTTTGCCCTTCAGCAGCGCGGTTGGGTTCTCCGGAACGCTGTCGTCTGGGACAAGGTGAAGGGCAATCCAGACAATGCAAGGGACAAGCTACGCGACCTCTACGAGTTCGTCTTTCACTTTGTGCGCCGATCGAAGTACTTCTACGATCTCGATGCAGTCCGAAACCCACCCGCACCGCCGTTGATCAAGAAGGGCAAGGTGATCACGGCGACTGGGGTGAGCGGCGTGAAGTACCGACGCCAGATTGATCGAAGCCGTGAGCTCTCAGACGAGGAAAAGGTGGCCGCCCATCAGGCGCTCGACGCCGCCCTGCGAAAGGTCCGGCGCGGCTCTCTACGACGTTCCCAAACTTCGGGAGGATGATCTCCGGGATCACCATGATCTCGACCGCTTCATTGGACAGCAGCGGAACAACGTCCTCGAAGACCTGGTTCGTGGCCCGCATCCGGACCGGGCATATCAGCTGTGGTTGTCCCTCAAAGCCAACGATGCAGGTGCCGATCGTCTGAGACGGGTCGCTCTTCCGCTGCTTGATACACGTGTCTCCGAGAAAGGGACACTCGTCAGTGTCGCTGGGCAGCGACGATTGATCCGTGCGGAAGCCGTAGAGCTCGAGTGGTCGCTTGGGCTCGGCCATCTGTCAGTCGTTAAGTATCGAGGCTATACGGCGCAAGGAGAGCCCGCGAAACACGCAGCAGCCTGTGGCGCCTCGGTCTCACGCGCCGCAGGGTGCAGCCCCCCTGCGATAGGGGTGCTGCCCGTTCGGTTCGACGGATCCGCGCAGACGCCTCTAGAGTGCAGTAGACGGGCGTATGCGATAACGTACACCCTAGTGGCCACGGCGACTACCAGTCAAGTTCGACAGGACGCGATCGACCCCCTGACCCTCGGGGCGCGCGTCCGCGCTCTCCGCGCGGCGATGAGCCTGTCGCTGCGCGACCTCGCGGAGCGCAGCGGGGTCAGCGCGCCGATGCTGTCTCAGGTCGAGCGCGGCGAAACGAGCCCGACGCTCGCGGTCGCCACCAGGATCGCGGCGGGCCTCGAGCTGAGCCTGTCACAGCTGCTGCGACTCGATGAGAACGGCCACCTCGTCGTCGTGCGCCGCGCCGAGCGGCGCACCCGGCGGCGCGGCAAGCATCGCCTCGAGGAGCTGTCCCCGCCGCTTCCCGGACAGCGCGCCGACGTGTCGCTGCACGGGTTGGAGCCGGGCGGCGCCACCGGCGGGGCGGAGGACCCCCCGATTCACGAGCCGGGAAGCCGCGAGACGGTCTACGTCCAGTCGGGTTCAATCGTGCTCGCGATCGACGGCGCCGAGCATGAGCTGGGCGATGGAGACAGCGTCACGTTCGACGCCGACCTGCCGCATCACTTCGAGAACCGCGGTGCCGGGCCGGCGGAGTTCCTCGCCGTCGTCGCCGCGGGCTTGAGGAGGAGCTGACGTGTCCAAGACGCTGTTCGACAAGATCTGGGAGTCCCACGAGGTCGCCGATGGGCTGATCTACATCGATCTGCATCTGGTCCACGAGGTCACCTCACCGCAGGCGTTCGACGGCCTGCGGCTCGAGGACCGCGGCGTGCGCCGCCCGGACAAGACGCTCGCGACGGCCGACCACAACGTCCCGACCGACGGCACCCCGGCGGCGCGGATGATCGCCGACGAGCTGTCGAGGATCCAGGTCGAGACGCTGGAGCACAACTGCGAGCAGTTCGGGATCCCGGTCTACTCGCTGGGCTCGGAACGACAGGGGATCGTGCACGTGATCGGGCCGGAGCTGGGCCTCACCCAGCCGGGACTGACGGTCGTGTGCGGCGACAGCCACACCTCGACGCACGGCGCGTTCGGCGCGCTCGCGCTCCCGATCGGGACCTCGGAGGTCGAGCACGTGCTCGCGACGCAGTGCCTCGTGCAGCGACGCCCGAACACGATGCGGATCAGCTACTCGGGCGAGCTGGGAGTGGGGGTGACGCCGAAGGACCTGATCCTGGCGACGATCGGGCGGCTGGGGACCGGCGGAATGGCGGGGCACGCCGTCGAGTACGCGGGCCCGGTGATCTCCGCGCTCTCGATGGAGGGCCGGATGACGATCTGCAACATGACGATCGAGGGCGGCGGGCGCGCCGGGATGGTCGCGCCCGACGACACGACGCTCGCCTACATGCGGGGTCGCGAGGCCGTCCCAGACGACTTCGACGCCGCGGCCTCGCGGTGGCGCGGGCTGCCGACCGAGGACGGCGCGAGCTTCGACCGCGAGGTCGAGATCGACGCCGCCGAGCTCTCCCCGATGGTCACCTGGGGCACGACCCCCGGAATGGTGGTGGAGGTGACCGACTCGGTCCCCGACCCGGCGCGCCTCGACTCCCCCGCCGACCGCGAGGCCGCCGAGCGCGCGCTCGCCTACATGGCGCTCGAGCCGGGGACGCCGATGCGTGAGATCCCGCTCGAGCGGATCTTCATCGGCTCCTGCACGAACTCCCGCATCGAGGACCTGCGCGAGGCGGCGCGGATCGTCGACGGTCGCCGGGCATCCGGCTCGCTACGGGCGATGGTCGTGCCCGGCTCCCAGCAGGTGCGCCAGCAGGCGGAGGATGAGGGCCTCGACGACGTCTTCAAGGGGGCCGGCTTCGAGTGGCGCACGGCGGGCTGCTCGATGTGCCTGGGGATGAACCCCGACGTCCTCGCCGAGGGGGAGCGCTGTGCCTCGACCTCGAACCGCAACTTCGAGGGCCGCCAAGGCAAGGGGGGTCGCACGCAC
>JBOGZH010000107.1:0-2101 GCA_050697095.1 Solirubrobacterales bacterium | reverse complement strand
GGCGTGCTGTCGTGGGAGGAGTCACCGCTCTAACCCTGCCTCTGCTTGTGGCGCGGGTTGGAGCAGATCACGAGCACGACGCCGCGGCGCCGGATCACCCGGCAGCGCTCACACATCGGCTTTACGCTCGCTCGAACCTTCATCGCGCCTCGATCGCGGTCGTATCCAATCAACTGAGGAGGCCCAGGGACCCCAGGAGTCGGGTCCCGGGCACACAAAGACGGCCTTGCGGCCGACGAATTAGGTTAGCAGGCGAGGCGTCACGCCTGGCCGACCATCACGCCCACGACCGCGACGATCACGCCGCCGAGGGTCACCTGGACCAGGGAGCCGCCGAGCGAGACCCGGAGGTAGCGCTTCCGGACCCACGCGATCGCGCAGAGCTCGGCCGCGACGACCGAGTACGCGATCGGGAGCGCCGTGTCGATGTCCGAGATCAGGAAGGGGAGCGCGTGCGCGGACCCGCCGACGAAGGTCGCGAAGCCGGTGATCAGCCCACGCGCGAGCGAGCTCCCACGGCCGGTCAGCGAGCCGTCGTCCGAGAGCGCCTCGGACATCCCCATGCTGATCGCGGCGCCGAGGGCCGCGGCGAGCCCAACCAGCAACGCGGCCCGCGAGCCGGCCAGATACGCGGCCGCGAAGATCGGCGCCAGGGTCGAGATCGTGCCGTCGATCAGCCCGATCAGGCCCGGCTGGACGACCTGGAGCAGCCGGTCGCGCTCGTCCGCGCCGCGCCATGCTCTGAGCACCGACTCCACGACCGGACATAATACAAGCAACTTAAGATTAGGTACGCCTAAAACCTGCAAATAAGGATCACCTAAGATGTGGGGAGGCATGAAGAGCCGGGACGCGGACACGGAGCGCGCGATCGCCGCCCTGCGGAAGAGCGGCTACAGGGTGACCCCGCAGCGCGTCGCCGTGCACGAGGCGCTGCGCGACGCGGACCGGCACGTCAGCGCCGACGAGGTCCTCAACGCGGTCTCGGGTCGCCTGCCCAACGTCTCCCTCCCCACCGTGTACGCCTCCCTCGACGCGCTCGAGGAGGCCGGACTGGTGCGCCGCGTCGCCGCGGGTCGCGGTCCGGCGCTGTACGACGCCCGCGCCACCGAGCATCACCACCTCGTCTGCCGCCGCTGCGGCGCCGTCGAGGACCTCGACGCGAGGGTCGACCTGGACAGCGTCCAAGGACTCGCCGCGCGCAGCGGATTTGCGCCCGACGACACCGAGGTCGTCGTCCACGGCCTGTGCGCGCGGTGCCGGGGTCGCTGAACGCTCCCCAGGGCGGCCGGGCTCAGTTCAGCGAGCCCAGCTTGATCGCCGTGATCTTGAGGTCGCTTCCTGACACGTCGCCGATGTCGCCGTCACTGCACTCGATCGACGCGCCGCCCCC
This sequence comes from Solirubrobacterales bacterium, assembly GCA_050697095.1. Taxonomy (GTDB): domain Bacteria; phylum Actinomycetota; class Thermoleophilia; order Solirubrobacterales; family 70-9; genus DASPWW01. The sequence goes on along the minus strand of JBOGZH010000107.1, from coordinate 708 downwards.
CGAGCTCAACGGAAGGACGCCCTGCATCGACAGCGTCGCGACCCCGGCGGACGACGGGAAGCCGCCGGCCACATCCCCGAATACGAGCACCTGCGCCTGGTCAAAGTCGGTGCCGGAGTTCAGCTCGCAGCGCACGTTGAGGACGTCCTCCCCGACGTCTTCCTGACTGACCTTGATTTTCCCAAAGACCGCGTACGTGCCCGCCGGCAGCGCAAGCGAGCCCTCCGTGCAACCGGCGTTGCAGATGATCCCGGTGTCGCCATCGGAGAACGAGAAGCCGGCCGGAGCTTCGGCCTGGGCCGCGAGGTCGGAGCGGGTAATCGAGTTGTTGGCGACCTCGCTTCCGCTGACGCCGTTCGGGGCGATCCCGAACGGGCGGGCAAGCGTCCCGCCCGTCACGGACTCCTGCGCGATGTCGCTCTGGTTGAACGCCGTCGCGGCGAGCTCGACCCATCCGACGGAGTCCGTTGCGAGGTCGGAGGCCGTCAGCGAGTTGTTCTCGGCCTCGTCCGTGCCGACCGCGTTCAGACCGACGTCCGGCTTCCTCACCTGGCCGTTGACGATGTCGTCGGTGAAGATCTGTTCGTGGTTCGCCCACGCCGTGCCGAGCCCGAGGGCAAAGAACAGAGCCACGTAGCCGACGACGTTGGTCCGGATGTGTGCCCGCACGCCCCCGCTCAGCGACTCCCGCTTCGACTTCCCCTTGAT
>JBOGZH010000106.1:0-10833 GCA_050697095.1 Solirubrobacterales bacterium | reverse complement strand
ATCCCGTCCTCGCCGCGAAGCCGCGTCACCAGAGCGTCCATCTCGCTCTGTGCAGCCGGATCGGGCAGCTCGGCGGCGATCACCAGCGGGCCGTTAGTGCCGGGTCCGAATCCCTCCGTGTTCAGGTCGTAGGCCTGGCGAGTCATGGTGTCCGGCGGGTCGTTGCCGGCGTCGGGGAAGCCGAGGCGCATGCCGAGCGCGGGGGCCGCCAGCGCGAGCAATACCGCCGTGGCGGCGATCGCGGCCGGCCAGGGCCGCCGCTGGACGGCGTGGCTCCAGCGTGCCGCGGGCGACTCGCCGTCTCCCTCCGCCTTCAGCGTCCGCCCGAGGAAGGGGATCCGCAGGCGGTCGACCCTCGGCCCCAGGTATGAGAGAAGCGCCGGGAGCAGGGTGACCGCGGCGAGCATCACGACCAGGACGGCCAGGGAGGCCGAGATGGCGACGCCGTACATGTAGGGCAGGCCGGTCAGGAAGAGGCCGAGGACGGCGATCACCACGGTGGCGCCGGCGATGATCACGCTGCGTCCGGCGGTGGTGACTGCCTCGACCACCGCGTCGTGGCGGTCCTTGCCCTCGTTCATCGCCGCACGGAACCGGGTCAGGACGAGCAACGAGTAGTCGATCCCGACCCCGATCCCGATCAGCCCCGACACCGCCGTGGTCCAGTCGGGGACGTCGACGACGTTGGCGAGCAGGAGGATCAGGCCTCCCGATGAGATGCCGAGACCGACGAGGGCGATCGCGAGCGGCAGGCCGGCGGCGACCACCGAGCCGAAGGCGATCAACAGCACGATCGCGGCGCCGAGGAACCCGATCCCCTCGGGGCTCGTCGCCTCCTGAGCCGCGTAGATCGGATCCCCACCGAGCCTGATCTCCAGCCCATCGCCGCTGTTCTCCTCGGCGGCGGCGATCAGCTTCTCGCCGTCCTCCTTCTCGACGTCCCAGCCGGGGACCGTCAACGGAAGCGTGGTCGATCCGATCGTGCCGTCCTGCGAGGCCCGGATCGGCGTCTCCTCAGCGACGTGATCGACCTGCTTAGCCTCGGCGAGGAAGGCGTCGACGCCGTCCCGGGCCGCGGGGCTGGTGGCTCCGTCCGGGTGCTTCCAGACGACGGAGATCTCCTGGCCGGAGTAGCCGTCGAACTCCTGCTCGGTGAGGTCGCTCGCCGCCTTCGACTCCGATCCCGGCGTGTTGTAGTCGGCGTTGTATTCGCCCGCCAGCGAGGAGCCCAGCCCGATGGTCACGACCATCGCTGCGATCCAGATCAGAACCACACGGCCGCGCCGGCGGTAGGCGATGTCGGCGAGCCGGGCGAGCCAACGCGTCATTCGGGAGTCCCCCACTCGGCTGACGACTCGTTTACAGGTTCAAAGATAAACACTGCGTGCCTGCCGGTTCTGAATCATTGGCCATGCTCTTTAGACCGCGCGGAGCCTACAAACTCATCGCTGGCCGAAGTCAAGCTCCCTGCCGCGATCGAAGCCGATGATCGCGATCCCGTCCGGAGCGTCGGGATGTGGGACCTCCCAGTGCTGAACGAGGAACCGCTCTCCCGGCAACCACTCGAACACGGTCCGTCCGCGTAAGTCGGTGGGCGGAGTGATGATGATCTGTTCAGTTCTCCAACTTAGACCGCCGCACGGGCCGAAATCATCGTGGACCTGGGCGTATACGGTCGGCCAGAAACTGCTCCAGCACGCGGTTGAAGCGCACCGGGCGCTCGGCCATCGGGACGTGCCCGCAGCGCTCGAAGATCACGAGCCGGGAGTCGCTGAGGTGGAGGTCGAACTCGGCCGCGTCGGCGGACGGGATCACGCGGTCGTCACGGCCCCACACGATCAGGGTCGGGAGCTTGACCCGATCGAGCCGGTCGAGGAAGTCGTACCCGAGCAGCGCCCCGAGGGCCGGGAGGAAGGCGGGGGCGCCGCTCGCCCCATGCGCGAACTCCCACAGCAGCTCGGGTCGAAGCCGGTGGGGGGAGTCGAAGACGTTGCGGAACATCGCGTAGCGCAGGCGCCAGCGGCGTAACCCGCGCGCGCGCAGCTCGAAGCTGAGCCCGGCGGACGCCGCCAGCAGCCGCGCGAGGGCCTCGGCCGGACGCCGGCGGACGTGCACTGAGCTGATGCCCGCCGCGGACAGCAGGACCAGCTTCTGGACCCATTCGGGCTGGGCGATCGCGACCTCGGCGGAGATGAAGCCGCCCATCGAGTTACCGACCAGGGCGCACTCGTGAAGGTTGAGCCTGGTGCAGAACTCGTCGACGAGGCGCCCGTAGTTGCTGATCGTGACGTCCCAGGGCGGCATCGGGCTGTTGCCGAAGCCGGGGAGGTCGAGGGCGATCACGCGATGTTCGCGCGCGAAGTGGGGGATGTTCTCGAGCCAGTTCTGCCAGCACCCGGCGAGCCCGTGGACGAACACGATCGGGCGGCCGCCCTCGCCCATCTCGCAGTAATTGACGCGCGCCTCGGCGACCTCCACCTGGTGCAGGTGTTGACGCCAGTCCATCCGCAGCCACTCGGGGTCTGGGTTGCCGTATGGGTCCGGCCCGTCGGAGGGGGTGGGATCGGGTGGCGGGCCCGCGCTCGTGAACGGCCACAGCGGCGCGCGGGGCGGGTAGGTCGGCGCCTCGGCGTCGTCGGGAGGGGCCGCGCTCTCGGGCCGGACCGCCATCATGCATATCCCATCCGCTCGAGGATCGGGACCTCGCGGATCTGGGGCGGCTGGAGATGGTCCCAGAGGATCCCGCGTGGCCGGTCGTAGGCGCGCTCGACGTCGATCACGGCGCGCGGCGTCGCCACCAGGTCGACGGGGACGTCGTGGGCGGTGATCATCAGGTGCTCGCGCAGGATCTGGATCGGGTGGACGGTCGTCCCGACCACGGTGTGCTCGTCGATCTTCCCGGCCTCCACGAGCAGCGCGTACTCGAGGTCCGAGAACCCGCCGCCCTTGCCCAGCCGCGCCCCGCTCAGGTTCACCGCCACGGAGCCGCAGAGCCAGAAGTCGACCTCGGGCAGCTCCTCGTCGGCGACCACCCGACCATGTCTCAGCGCCCCCTTGATCGTCGCGGCCTCCCGGATCTGCTTCTTGCTCAGCCTCTTGGGGTCGAGGAGCCGGAAGGGATGCGTGTCGCGCAGCCTCGGAACGGCCATCACGACGACCTTGCCCTCCTCCAGCGCGATCCGGCGCACGTGGGTCTGCGGCGAGTCGGGGTTGGCCTTCACGACCCGGGCCCGCTTCCACAGACGGTGCCCCGAGAGCCTCTGGGCCGCCAGCTTCGCGCCCGCGAAGTTCGGGATTCTGCCCTCCGCGCCCGGAAACCGGGACACCTTCTCGCGGTCCATCGCCTTCCAAACCGCCTTGCGGATCTGGTCCTTCGACCGCATCTAGATGGTGGACACGTTCACGGCAAGCTCACGGCGCAATCGTAGATAGGTGGAAGAATCCGGCCCGATGGCCCCGGACCGTACCTCCCTCGCCGGCACTCCGGCCACCACGCCCGAAGCGGGTGGAGGTGTCCCTGCACTCCCCGGGGAGCGGGCGCGCGACCTGCTCCCAGCGATCGAGCCCGAGCGCACGATCACCGACTGGGGTCGCTCCGAGCGGGTCGAGGGAATGCTGGATCGCACGCTGGTCGACTTCTTCTATCGCTACTGGTTCCGGTGCGACGTCGAGGGGATCGAGAACCTGCCCGCCGAGGGCGGCGCGCTCCTCGTCTCGAACCACTCCGGCGCGCTGCCCCCCGACGCCGCGGTGATCTCGAAGGCGATTCGGGAGGAGCACCCGCGGGCACGGCCTCTCCATATCACTGTGGAGCACTTCTTCAAGGGCTATCCGGGATTCTCTGCGCTGATCCCCAAGATCGGGTGCGTCCCCGCGCATCCCGCGAACGTTCACCGGCTCCTCTACGACGAGCGTCAGCTCGTCCTCGTCTTCCCGGAGGGCCGCAAGGGGACCGAGAAGACCTACAGCGAGCGCTACAAGCTGCGCCGCTTCGGGCGGGGCGGGTTCGTCGAGGCGGCCGCGCGCGCCGAGGCGAAGCTCGCTCCGGTGTGCGTGGTCGGGGCGGAGGAGGCGATGCCGATCTTCGCCCAGCTCAACATCCTGAAGCGGCTCACCGGCCTGCTCTACTTCCCGATCACCCCGACCTTCCCGTGGCTCGGCCCGGTGGGGATGTTCACCTACCTGCCGGCGAAGTTCCGGATCCGCTTCCTCGAGCCGATCGACACGGCCGCCCTCGGCGACGGCGAGGGCCTCGACACCGCGCAGGTCCAGACCGTCGCGCAGGAGGTGCGGGCGCGGATCCAGGAGAACCTCGACGAGATGGTCGCGGCGCGGCGCTCGGTCTGGTTCGGTTGAGGGTGGGCGAGGCGACGGGCGAGGGAGCGGTTGCCGCGACCGCGACGCCTCACCGCACGAGGCGCGTCTTGGTCACGGGCGTCTCGACCTACTGGGGCGGGCGGCTCGCCGAGGCGCTGGAGTCGCATCCGGAGATCGACGCGATCGTCGGCGTCGACTCGGACGAGCCCACCCGTGAGTTGCACCGCACCGAGTTCGTGAAGGTCGGAAACCAGCACTCGCTGATCGAGCGGATCGTGAAGGCGGCCGAGCTGGACACGGTGGTCGACGCGCGCCTCGTGGTCAACTCGCTGATGAGCGCCCCGCGAGCCGCGCACGAGAACAACGTCATCGGAACGATGAACATCCTCGCCGCGTGCGCCGGCCCGGACTCCCCGGTGCGGAAGCTCGTCTTCAAGAGCTCCGCGCACTACTACGGCTGCGAGCAGGACGACCCCGCCTTCTTCACCGAGGAGATGCGGCGGCCCCACGCGCCGCGCACCGCGCTCGAGCGCGACATCGTCGACGCGGAGGAGAGCGTTTCGGAGTTCACCGACAAGCGCCCCGACGTTACCGTGACCGTGCTGCGCTGCGCGAACGTCCTCGGCCCCGACGTCGCGACCGCGTTCACGCGTATGTTCGCGCTGCCGCTCGTCCCGATGGTCCTCGGCTTCGATCCCCGCTGCCAGTTCGTGCACGAGGACGACGTGGTGCGGGCGCTCGAGCACCCCGTCCTCAACCACACTCCCGGCACCTACAACGTCGCCGCGGACGGGGTGCTTGCGCTCTCGGAGGTGATCGGGCTGCTCGGAAAGCGCCCCCTTCCGGTCCTTCCGCCGTGGGGGACCGGCGCGCTCGCCGCGCCGCTTCGCAGGCTCGGGTTCAGGATCCCCGACGAGATGGTGAACCAGCTGCGGTTCGGCCGCGGGCTCGACAACCGGAGATTGAGGGCCACGGGGTTCCGCTACGAGTACACCTCGCGCGAGGCGGCGATCAGCCTCGGGGAGCACCTGCGCCTCGACCCCGTCCTGCGTGGGCACGAGCCCGCGTACACGTACGAGAAGGAGGTCGAGGAGTTCCTCAAGCGGAGCCCGAACGTGCGCCGCCCCGAGCACGAGGAACCCCTCGGTTTCTAGCAAACCGGCGCAAGGGTGTTTGCATTCGGGGTCGAATGGAAACACGCATCCTCGGCTGCCTACACTTGTTTCTGCAAACTTGAGACTGCGCCGGAAGCAGGGGCGGTAGCGGCGGGAAATGGAGCACGGGATCGAGCGAGTGAAGAACATAGGGAGTGGCGTCCAGATCGCGTTGGTGATCGCCCTCGGCGTGCTGCTCGTGGCGGCGGTCGGCGCGTACGCGTGGGACTCCAGCAAGGACGACGAGATCGCCGAGGGGGTCTCGATCGGCGGCATCGACGTCGGCGGCCACAACGCCGACGAGGCCGAGCGCCTGGTCCGCAAGGAGATCGTCGCGCCGCTCCAGCATCCGGTCCACGTCAATTTCGGGGAGGAGCGCTACACGCTCTCGCCGGAGGACCTCAAGGTCCGCGCCGATATCGACGGCATGGTCGACGAGGCCGTGGGCTCGAGCCGCGAGGGCGGCATCTTCAGCCGGGTGTGGCGCTACGCGAGCGGGGGCGAGGTGGACAGCGACATCGAGCCCCGGATCAACTACTCGAACGATGCCCTCCAGGGCTTCCTCGACGGCATCGCGGGGAAGATCAATCGCGAGCCTCAGGACGCCTCGGTCGAGCCGACGCCGACCAATCTCACGCCCGTCCCCGAGCAACCCGGCATCACCGTGCGCGCGGAGGACCTCCGCGACCGGGTCGAGGGTGCGCTGCAGTCGCCCGGCTCCCGCGTCGTGAAGGCTCCGGTCGACACGGTGAAGCCGGAAGTGACCACCGACGAGCTGGTGAGCCAGTACCCGGCCTACATCACGATCGACCGCTCCAGCTTCACGCTGCGCCTGTTCGAGAACCTGAAGCTGAGCAACGAGTACACGATCGCTGTGGGCCAGGTTGGCTTCGACACCGCCGGCGGCCTCTACGACATCCAGAGCAAGCAGGTGGATCCCACCTGGTACGTCCCCGACGAGGCGTGGGCCGGCGACCTCGCGGGCACGGTGGTTCCGCCCGGCCCGGACAACCCGCTCCAGGCACGCTGGATGGGGTTCAACGGCGGGGCGGGGATCCACGGCACTAGCGATGTGGGCTCGCTCGGCAGCGCGGCCTCCCACGGCTGCATCCGGATGGCCGTCCCGGAGGTGATCGAGCTGTACGACCAGGTCGACGTCGGGTCACCGGTCTACATCTTCTAGAGGCTTGGCCGCCGCGGCGGCGAAGCAGTTGCAGTGGCCGGTGAAGATGCGGATCGCGAGGCACTGAGCCCGAGCTGGCGCGACGCGCTCGGCCGCTTCGACGGCGATCTCCGCGCGCGCGGCGCCTCGGGCAACACGCGGCGGGCGTACGGCGTCGATCTCGACCAGTTCGCCACCTGGGCGACGGAGCGGGGCCGCGAGCCCGACGCGATCGCCTACCGTGAGCTGCGCTCCTACGCGGCCGCGCTGTCCGACCGCGGGCTGGCGCGGGCTAGCGTCGCTCGCAAGCTCGCCGCCGTGCGCAGCCTGTACACCTATCTCGTCGCGATCGGGGAGGCGGGGCAGAACCCTGCGGAGCTGCTGCCCAACCCGAAGCGGGAGTCGCGTCTGCCGCGCGTCCTGGGGCGCACCGAGGTCACCGCCCTGCTGGAGCGGATCCCGGCCGGCACGCCGCTCGAGCTCCGCGACCGCGCGATGTTCGAGCTCGCGTACTCGTGCGGGCTTCGCTGCAGCGAGATCATCGGGCTCGACGGTGGCGATGTGGACTTCGACGGCGAGGTCGTGCGTGTGTCCGGGAAGGGCGGGAAGACACGCCTGGTTCCGGTGGGGGAGCCCGCGCAGCAGGCCCTCGATCGTTACCTGACGACCGCGCGCCCTCCTCTCCAGGAGGCAGGGCGCGGCGAGAAGGCGCTGTTCCTGTCGCGCCGCGGCCGCCGGCTTTCCCCCTCCGACGTGCGCCGGCGACTCCAGCGCTGGGTGCGGGAGGCTGCGCTGGCGAGCGGGGTCTCCCCGCACACCCTGCGCCACTCGTTCGCCACCCACCTGCTGGAGGGCGGTGCCAACCTCCGTTCGATCCAGGAACTCCTCGGCCACGCGAGCGTGTCAACGACCCAGGTGTACACGCGGGTCGAGCCCTCACACCTGCGGCGGGAGTACGCGCGCGCTCACCCCCGTGCGTGATCGGGCTTGCGCCGGGATCAACAGTCAAGGCTGATAGCAGCGCTTAGGGGATAACGTGTACGGGGCACCGACGAGAGGGCTTGTGGTCAGGCACCGTCGGCGGGGATAGCGGGCCAATGGAGACCAACGCAAAGGCAGTCGAGCTGCGAGAGCTCTGGCGCCGCTTCAAGGACGATGGGGACGGGCGGGCGCGTGAGCGACTTGTCGTCGCCTATTCGCCGCTGGTCAAGTACGTGGCGGGACGGATGGCTTCGGGCCTCCCCCCCCACGTCGGCGAGGCGGACCTGATCTCCTACGGGTTGCTCGGCCTGATCGGTGCGATCGAGCGCTACGACCCCGACCGCGAGATCAAGTTCGAGACCTTCGCGGTGGCGCGGATCAAGGGGGCGATCATCGACGAGCTGCGCTCCCTCGACTGGGTGCCCCGCTCCGTGCGCGCTCGGGCGCGCGAGATCGAGAAGGTGCACGCGAAGCTGGAGAACGACCTCCAGCGCTCCCCCACCGAGGAGGAGATGACGATCAAGCTCGACATGGACATCGAGGAGTTCCGCGATGCCCTGCTCGAGATCGCCAATTCCTCGGTCCTCGCGCTCGACGACCTTTGGACGGTCGCCGACCCGGGCGGAGGTCAGATCTCGCTCCTCGACACGATCCGCGATCCCAACGCGGTCGACCCCCAGGAGGAGATCGACGCGACAGAGCTCAAGGACCGCCTCGCCGCGGCGATCGAGATGCTCCCCGACCGCGAGCGGCTCGTGGTCGCGCTCTACTACTACGAGAACCTCACCCTGCGCGAGATCGGGGAGGTTCTCGGAGTGACCGAGTCGCGCGTCTCCCAGCTGCACACGAAGGCCGTGCTGGGCCTGCGCTCGCACCTGCAGCCCGTCGCGTAGCGCATATATTGCGAGGTATGGGGCATCAAGCTCCGGACCGGATCCGGAACGTTGCGCTGATCGGGCATCGCGGCACCGGAAAGACGAGCCTCAACGAGGCGATCCTGTTCGAGGCGGGGATCGTCAACCGCCTCGGGCGGGTGGAGGACGGAAGCACCGCCTCGGACTCGGAGCCGGACGAGCAGGAGCGTGAGATGTCGATCGGGGCGAGCGTTGCCTCGTTCGAGCACGCGGGCCGCAAGATCAACCTGATCGACACCCCCGGCGAGTCGAGCTTCATCGCCGACACGCTGGCCAGCCTCAGGGTGGTGGACGCGGCGGTCGTGGTAGTCAACGCCGTGATGGGGGTCGAGGTGCACACCGAGCGCCTGTGGGCGCGCGCCGACGAGGAGGGCCTCCCCCGGCTCGTGTTCGTGAACATGCTCGACCGCGAGCGGGCCGACTTCTTCCGCGCCCTCGATTCGCTCAAGGAGGCGTTCGGGCCTCACGTGGTCGCGACCGAGATCCCGATCGGCGCCGAGCACGAGGTGCGCGGCGTGATCGACGTGATCGACATGAAGGCGTTCGAGTACGAGGGGGAGGACAGAGGCAACTCGAAGGAGATCCCGGTCCCGGACGAGCTCGCCGCCCAGGTCGAGGAGTACCGCGAGAAGCTGATGGACGAGGTGGCCGAGAACTCCGACGAGCTGATGGAGCGCTACCTCGAGGGCGAGGAGATCTCCCACGAGGAGATCGTCACGGTGCTGAAGCAGGGGGTGACCGGGGGACAGCTCTTCCCCGTCACCTGCGGGGTCGCGACCAAGAACCTCGGCACCAACCGCCTCCTGGAGGCGCTCGTGGAGGACCTTCCCTCGCCGGCGATGCGTGGCGCGGTCACCGCGCTGGGGCCGGACGACGCCCAGATCGAGATCGAGCCCGATCCCGACGGCGATCTGGTCGCCTACGTGTTCAAGACGCTCGCCGACCCCTACGCGGGGCGGATCAACCTCCTGCGCGTGTACTCGGGGGTGCTGAAGAGCGACTCCCAGACGACGAACGTCACCCGGCGCGCGAAGGAGCGGATCGGCCAGCTCTCCTCCCCACACGGCAAGGAGATGGAGGCGATCGACGAGCTTGGCCCCGGTGACATCGGCGCGGTCGCGAAGCTGAAGGAGACGCGCGCGGGGGACGTGCTCGCGACCAAGGACGCCGGGATCTCCTTCCCGCCCCTCGCGCTGCCGGCTCCGGTGATGGCGTTCGCATACGAGCCGAGGACGAAGGGCGACGAGGAGAAGGCGGCCGCCGCGGTGCGGCGCCTCGAGGAGGAGGACCCGACGCTCGACGTGCACCGCGACCCTCAGACGGGCGAGCAGATCATTGCCGGCCTCACCCAGGTCCACGTCGAGGTGATCACCGGGCGGATGAAGCGGCGCTTCGGGGCGGAGATCAACCTCAAGCCGCCCCAGGTCCCTTACATCGAGACGATCCGCAAGCCGGCGAAGGCGCACGGTCGCTACAAGAAGCAGACCGGCGGGCGCGGCCAGTTCGGCGACTGCCGCATCGAGATCTCACCCGCGGAGTCGGGAGCCGGGTTCGAGTTCGAGAACAAGATCAAGGGCGGCGTGATCCCGACCGGCTTCATCCCCGCGGTGGAGAAGGGGATCGAGGAGGCGATGGCGGGCGGGGTGCTCGCCGGGTATCCGGTGAAGGACGTGCACGTGCGCCTGTACGACGGCCAGCACCACAGCGTCGACTCCTCCGAGATGGCGTTCAAGATCGCCGGCTCGAAGGCCTTCAAGCAGGCGGCCGCCGATGCTGACCCGGTGCTCCTGGAGCCGATCATGCAGGTGACTATCGCCGTACCCGAGGAGGCCGTTGGCGATGTGATCGGCGATCTCAACTCCCGTCGCGGGCGACCCTCGGGGATGGAGCCGAAGGGATCGGTGACCGAGGTCAAGGCCGAGGTGCCGATGGCCGAGGTGCTCGACTACGCGCCCGACCTGCGCGCGATAACCGGGGGGCGCGGCGATTACACGATGGAGTTCGAGCGCTACGAGGAGATCCCCGGCCATCTCTCCCAGAAGGTGATCGAAGCGGCGAAGTCCGACCAGGAGGACAAGGTCAAGGCCTGAGGGCGCGGTTGCTACGGTGCCGCGCGTGGACGACGAGAAGCGCGAGCCCGAGGCCTGCGAGGTCTGCGGCAGGCACATGCTCCCCGGGGAGCGTACGCGCGAGTACATGACCCCCGACCGCGATCGCCGAGCGGTGTGCGATCTGTGCCGCGCGCAGGCGCAGCGCGCCGGCTGGGTGCGCGCCGACTACGCCACGGCCGCGCCGCCGACGGAGG
>JBOGZH010000105.1:0-5870 GCA_050697095.1 Solirubrobacterales bacterium | reverse complement strand
GTGTCCAGCGTTGCCTCGGTGATCAGCGACGCGGCCCGGGCCTGATCCGACTGCTCGCCGACGCCGTCGGATCATCGAAGCGCCGGTCCTAGCGCCGGCTCTACAATCGACGCTCCCGGGGGCCTCGGTCCTCGCGCGTGCGCCCGTAGCTCAGTCGGATAGAGCGCTGGTCTACGAAACCAGAGGTCACAGGTTCGAATCCTGTCGGGCGCGTTTCACCTGACTGCCGCAAACCGCATGGACATGGGGGAAGCGGCGGATCTTGTCGTAAACGCGCAGAGTGGTTGGAAGAGACCTAATCCGGGCCCGTGCGTGGCAGGACTATCGCGCAGACCATCGCGCAGATCCAAGCTGCCGAGCCATTTTCGGCCTCTTCAGACATCCGGACTGTCGCGCAGGCGCTCGTACCACGGCGAAGCATGGATTGTCGCCACCTGCGGCCACTCGAGCAGCGCTCGAGCTCGCTCCTGCTCTTCGCGCGGAGGAGCAGCGGGATTGCTGCGATCCGAACTCCTGCTTCCTCCCTGGCGCAGCAGCCTCGAGCTCGCTCCTCCGATCGCGCGGGGCGGAAGTCCGCCCCGCCTGGAAAGCCGATCAGGTGGGACCGCGCCTCCCGCCATTCGGTCACAGCGTCAGTCCTAGGTTCCGTTCGCCGGAGAGTCCTCGGCTCCCTGTGGAGCCGGGGATGGGACTCGGCCAGGGAACTCGTAGATGAACTTCAAGAGCATCTCCACGAACGAGATCAGATCCTTCGCCTCCGCCTCGGTCTTCATGTCGATCTCGTGGGTGGCCTCGTTCCCTTGCTTACGGATGTGGTCCACCCATTTCTTGCCTCCAGGCGGAACGTAGCCCTTGTCGGCGAGATACTCCACGTACTGAATGAACTGCTCGCCCTCCTTGGCTCCCTCGGCGACTGCGATGTTCATCAGCAACTTTCGGCAGGCCAGCACGGCTGACGTGTAGGCCGAGACCTTCATGCAGTTGCGAGCTTCCTGGTACAGGGAGTCGACCGTTGTCGGTACGTCCTCCACAGTGCTGCCGAACGCCGCACCGGGTGTTTGGACGGTTCGGTCCCCTTGATCCTCAAAGTAGTTCGGCCGGTTGCAGTGGGCGCACACGTAGATCAAGAAGGGCAGTGGGCTTCCGGTCGGATCCTGTAGCTGGTACCCGTCGTCCGCCGACATGTAGTGGTTGCAATGTCCACATGTGAAGCCGCGGGGATCTAGGGCGCCCGCGTTGTGCCAGTTGCCCGGCAGCCGGTCCATGCGTTTGATCGTAACCGCCGGGCCGCTGCGCCTCATCGAGCGTTCCCGTGGGCGAGCGTGACTCACACTCGGCGCTGACGCTTGTCGTCCCGAGCGGGAACCTCCGCGCCCGAGCGGAGACGCTCGCTTTCGTCAGGATCGCGGGAGCGGCTCCGATGAGTTTCTCCCGACCGACAGATCCCGGCGGACGACACCGCCAAGGCACGCGAGTTCTGGGGCTCGCTCTTCGGGTGGGAGTTCGAGGCCTTCCCAGGCCCGTTCGAGTACCACACGACCCAGATCAGCGAGCAGACGGGCGGGGCGATCTGAGCCGCGCGAGACCTTCAACCGACTGGACGAAAAGAAGAGGGTGGGGCCGATCTTCTGGTTCCGGCTCTACTCGAATACCCATCAGTCCAACGTCGAGCGCCCACCCGCGACCACGATCTCCATTGGGTGCGGACTGCGCCGGCCCCACGGGCCGACGGCTGCTTACGGTGTCCTGCGGCCGGACGGAAGCCCACTCCTACCGTTTTGGGAGCTAGTGGGATAAGGGCGCTGGATCGGATCACCCTGCGGTAGCGGGCCATACCTTGCCTCGCCGATGACCGTCGGTCGGCGTGAACGCTAAGGCACTCTCCGCCTACATACGGCACGCGAACATCGCGGTCACCTTCGACCGCTACGGGCACCTGATCTCAGGTAACGAGCCCGAAGCGGCCGGGCTGCTCGACAGCAACCTGGCGAGACAGCGCGAGCACACAGAGAACGCGGCGTGCGGGCGTCGTGCCGCGCTTCTGCCTTGCGCGACAAGCGGGCGCTGGACACCCGTAATAGGGCGGGCCCGAGCGTACGGTGTGACGGTTGAGGGATCGGTGCGCTGATATAGTCGCCGCGTTCCGAGGCCGACCACAGGGAGGTATGAGCACGTGGCGAGAAGGATTCTGGGGACGGGCGCTCTCACGGCGGTATTGGCGCTCGCGGTTGCGGCGCCGGCCGGGGCGACGGTGAACGGATCGAACAACGCCGCGAACCTCGGGGCGGCGATGTCCGTCGACCCGCTGACCGGCGCGGCGCTGCAGATCAGCTATCCGACGCCCTATCCGAGCGGGATCGGCGACTCGCCGCTCGCCGGCTTTCCGACGCACGGCAACACGTTCACGGTGCAGACGACCGGCGACGCGGAGCTTGCCGACAACCCCAACACGTCGGAGAGCGAGGGCTTCGACCACGGCATCACGGGCGATTTCGGCCCGAACGCATATGACTACCAGGTGTTTCGCCTGAACGTGAACGTGCCGCAGGGCCGCAACTGCCTCGGGTTCGACTTCAAGTTCCTCTCTGAGGAGTTCCCGGAGTTCGTCGGCTCTCCGTTCAACGACACGTTCATCGCCCAGCTCGACACGCTCGGCTGGACGACCGACCCGGTGACGCAAGCGGTCGTCGTGACAGGGGCCCCGAACTTCGCGGTCGCGGCCGGCGAGCAGATCGCCGTGAACACCGTGGGCGTCACCGGGGTCAGCCCGGCTCAGGCCGCAGGAACCACGTACGACGCCGGGACGCAGCTGTTGACCGCCAGGACGACCGCCAGCACGGGGCCGCACAGCGTGTACCTCTCGACGACCGACCTCGGCGACGGGATCTACGACAGCGCCGCGTTCCTGGACAACCTGCGGTTCGAGAACATCCCGCCGACCCAGTGCGAGCCGCCGTTCGAGCTCGAGCTCAACAAGACGAAGATCAGGTGCGCGGGGTCCAAGTGCAAGGTGCCGGTGGACTGCAACCTGCCGGTCGATCTGGGTGAATCGTGCACGAACCTGGTCGAGCTCTTCGCGGGTAACGCGCCAAATAGTGCGGAGGCTGACGCGGCGGCGAAGAAGCCGACCAAGATCGCCGCGGCCAACGCGACGATCGCGGCCGGCGAAAGCCAGAAGGTGAAGCTCAAGCTCACGAAGAAGGGCAAGAAGCTCGCCAAGAAAAAGAAGAAAGTCAAGGGCGAGGTCAAGATCACGAACGCGGAGAGCACCGCGAGCGACACGACCAAGGTCAAGGTCAAGCTGTAGCGAGACGCCAGTAGCTCAAAGATGGCTCATTGCCGGGCCAAGCGCCCGGCGGTGAGTCCGTCCAGGGAAGGAACTGAGGTCTCAATGCTCGTGCCCGGTCATGAGCGCCGACCGCTCGCCGCCTGACCTTCAGCCCTCCAGCAATGCTGTTCTCACCGCTCACAGCAGGCAACTGCGGGGCGGCCAGAGCGCCCCCTCGGCGTCAACCAGTAGTTAGCGGCGGACGGCGGGGCTCCGCTCTAGGCTCTTCTTGGCGACCTCAATGACGACCGCGACCCAAACCGAACCGAACGCGCCCGCGATCTCGCTGCGAGGCGCGGTCAAGCGCTTCGGCGAGATCACCGCCGTCGACGGCCTCGACCTCGACGTTCCCGAGGGGATCTGCCTCGGATTGCTGGGCCCCAACGGCGCGGGCAAGTCGACGACGATGCGCCTGCTGACCGGGCAGGCGATCGCCGACGCCGGCGAGATCCGCGTCTTCGAGCACGGGCTGCCGGGCGACTCGAAGGCCGCCCGCGCCCAGATGGGCGTTGTGCCGCAGCTCGACAATCTCGACGTCGACGTCACGGTCGAGGACAACCTCGCCATCTTCGCCAGGCTCTACCGGGTCCAGAACGTCGGCGAGGCGGTCGAGCGCGGCCTCGCACTCGCCCGATTGACCGATCGGCGCCGCGACGCCGTCGACGAGCTCTCCGGCGGCATGCGCCGCCGCCTCCTGCTCGCACGCGGTCTCGTTCACCGGCCTCGCCTGCTGCTGCTGGACGAGCCGACGGTCGGCCTTGACCCGCAGATCCGCACCGAGCTCTGGACGCTGATCGACGGGCTTCGCACCGAGGGGACGACGATCCTGATGTCGACCCACTACATCGAGGAGGCCGAGCGCCTCGCGGACGAGGTCGCCGTGATGGCCCACGGCAAGGTGATCGCTCGCGGGCGTCCGAGCGAGCTGATCGCGGAGCACGCCGGGCGCGAGACGGCCGAGGTCTACGGGCCGCCCGACCGGCTCGCCGAGGTGCGGGCGCGCGCCGAGAGCGAGGGGCTCGTCGTGCGGCCGGCCGGGCCCGCGATCGCGATCGTCGGCTCCGAGGCGTCGACGGACGGCGCGATTCCCGAGGACGCGATCCGCCGCGCGGCCACCCTGGAGGACGTCTTCGTGAGGCTGACCGGCGAGGAGGCCGAGTGATCGGCCTGCGTGGAAACTGGTGGGCGGAATGAGCGATGTGAAGCGGCTCGAGCCCGCCGTGATCGCCGGCGTGATGAGCCGCGAGGTGGCCAACTTCCGGACCTATTGGAAGGGGACGACGTTCTCGAGCGTGCTCGAGCCGATCGTCTACCTGCTCGCGTTCGGGGTCGGGCTCGGTGCAACGCTGATCGACGGCGTAGACGGGCTCAGCTACGTGGAGTTCGTCGGCACCGGGATGGTGGCGACGGCGGTGATCTTCTCCAGCGCCCTGCCGGCGATGTTCGGCACCTTCGTCAAGGAGCGCTTCCAGAACACCTACGACGCGATCCTGGCCGCCCCCGTCGACGTCGAGGAGCTGGTCACGGCCGAGATGCTCTGGATCGGCATCCGCGCCGGCTTTTACGGCTGCTTCCCGCTGCTGGTCGCTATGGCCTTCGGCCTCGACCCGGCCTTCGGGATGCTGCTGGTGCCGATCTTCTGCTTCTTCACGGCTCTCGGGTTCGCCGCCTTCGGGATCACAGTGGCGGCGAGCGTGCAGAAGATCGACCAGTTCAACTACGTGACGACGCTGATCATCACCCCGCTCTTCCTCGTCGCGGGTACCTTCTTCCCGATCAACCAGCTCCCCGAGGCGGCACAGGTCGCCGCCAACTTCAACCCGCTCTACCAACTCGTGGAGCTCGTCCGTGCCGCGGCCTTCGGCCTCGGGGCCACCGACCTGATCCGCTTCGCGGTGCTGGTCGCCTTTGCCGTCGTCCTGTGGCGGGTCGCGGTGCGGCGGATGACGACGCGCCTGATCGATTAGCGATCACCTTCCTCCAACCTGGCACCGGACTGCTGCTTTGCATGAGGGGGAGCGCGCCTGGCCTCGTGCATCATTGCGCCACGCTTGCCATAGCGCGGGTCAGCAGTGGGACGTGTCCGGCTGAGGCGGCCTGACCGCGCGGCCTAGGCTTAACCGTCCCAAGGTCAAGGATCAGCTCGGGCGGCGAATCCAGGTGAGCGAGTGCGGCCCGCGCGTGCCGCCAGGTGCTCGGGCACCGGGCTGATCATCTGGTCCCAGCGCGGCGCGGCGCGGTCAAAGAACCGTCGCATTAGGGCGACGCAGCAGCGACCAGGTCGAGCGCTCCGAGCGGGTCAGCCGCATCGTCTGCCTACTCGTCGATCGAGGTCTCGGTCCACCCCGCCGGGCGGGGGGCTGCGCGAGTTGCCGCGCCGGTCGTATGTCAGGACCGCTAACTCGTCACGTACACGCTAGATCGCGCCGATCAGCGCGGCTGGGGCACGATCCGGATGTAGGGTCGCGGCGACTCCCAGCCGTCCGGATAGGTCTCCTTCGCCTCGTCGTCGGAGACGGAGCCGGCGATGATCACGTCGTCG
>JBOGZH010000104.1:0-2496 GCA_050697095.1 Solirubrobacterales bacterium | reverse complement strand
GGATCCCGCCGCGGCTCGCGCGGGCCGGGCTCGCGGCCAGGGTCCCGGTGCAGGCGGTGCTTGCGGCGAAGGCCGGATGCGCGGCGCTCGGAGCCGGGCTCGCGATGATCGCCGCGCCGGCGGCCCCTGGGCGGATTTCGCTGCTCGTCGGGATCGCCCTGCCCGTGGCCGGGTTCCTGGTCCCCGACGCGCTGCTCGAGCGTGAGGCGCGCCGGCGCCGCCAGCGGCTCGTGCTCGCGCTCCCCGACGCGCTCGACCTGCTCGCGGTCGGCGCCGAGGCCGGCCGCGGCCCCGGTGCCGTGCTCGGGGAGATCGCGGAGGGGACGACCGGCCCGCTGGCCCGCGAGCTCGCGGTCGCCGCGGCCGAGATCGAGTGCGGGTCCTCGCAGCTCGCCGCGCTGGGGGCGCTGCGCGACCGGATCCCGGGCGGCGAGGTGGCGTCCTTGGCCGCGGCGCTGGAGCGCTCCAGCCGGTACGGTTCGCCGCTCGCCGATCAGCTCCGCGAGCAGGCGACCGCGCTACGCCGCGAGCACCGGCGGCGAATCGAGGAGCAGGCCGCGCGGGCGGCGCCGAAGATCCAGCTCGTGGTCGCGCTGGTGCTGGTGCCCTCGGTGCTGCTGATGATCGCCGCCGCGCTGATCGCGAACTCGGACGTGTTGCTCGGCGGGTTCTGAGGTTCTGAGGGGCCCGCGGCTGGGTAGGACGGGCGGCCGTCGCCGCTGTGCTTCATGCAAGCCGACTTGCAGTAAGACCCCCTCCACCCAGTCCTCCTCGGCTCGCTCCAAGGGGCCGGAATCCGCTCTATAGAGCCGTATTCGCGCCCCTTGGAGGCCGCCTAGCAATTCCGTCCGACGGATTGGCTGGAATCGCCCGCACCGGTTTGTGTTGCAAAGTGGGGAGTTGTGGGTTAGCGTGGCGCTCGGTTTCCATCACCAAGGGCCGGGGTGGTGAGGTTCCTCCCACCTCATCACCCCGGCCCACTCTCATCACACGGTCCGACATGTCATCGCCCAGGAGGGCCCCGGCTTGGCGTTTCACGGTCAGCACGAGCACAGTCTCGATTCCAAGGACCGGCTGACGATTCCGGCGCGCTTTCGGGCCGCCCTTGCAGATGGGGTGATTCTCGTGAAGGGCCTCGACCCCTGCGTCGAGGTCTATCCCGTGCAGGAATTCGCTCGCTTCGAGCAGCGCGAAGTCGCCGACTTCAGCAGCTTCAGCCGCGACCAGCGGCGGATGAGGAGACGGATCTACGCCCACTCGGTCGACGAGCAGCTGGACTCCGCGGGCCGCATCCGGCTCCCCGGGCAGCTGGTCGAGCACGCCGGCCTCGAGGGGCCCTGCGTGATCGTCGGGGCCGGCAACACGCTCGAGATCTGGAGCCCGAACTCGTGGAGCACCGAGGACGCGGAGGTCGACGCACACGCGCACGAGATCGCCGAGGGGCTCGGCCACGGTGGCCGCGAGGCGTCGCGAGAGGGCTGAGATGGCGACACTCACCTACATGCCGACCGAGCACGTCCCCGTTCTGGCGACCGAGCTGATCGCGCTCCTCGATCCGACCGAGGGCGATCTGGCGGTCGACTGCACGTTCGGCGCCGGCGGCCACGCGGAGCTGATCGCCGAGCGCATCGGGCCGGCGGGCACCCTGATCTGCATCGACCGCGACCCGGCCGCCGCGGAGCGCTTCGAGGCGTTCGCCGCCGAGGCGCCCTGCGAGACGCGTTTCATGCGCGGCGACTACGCGGACGCGCTCGCCGCCCTGAGCGCCGAGGGTGAGCGCGCGGACGTCGTCTACATGGACCTCGGGATCTCCTCGCTCCAGCTCGATGCCTGGGAGCGCGGCTTCTCGTACGCCTACGACGCTCCGCTCGACATGCGGATGGATCCCGACCAGCCGCTCTCCGCGCTCGAGGTCGTCAACGAGTGGCCCGAGCGCCGGATCGCCGAGATCGTGCGCAGCCACGGCGAGGAGCGCCACGCCCGCCGGATCGCGCGCGAGATCGTCGCCCGGCGCCCGCTCTCGACCACCTCCGAGCTCGCGGACGCGGTGCGAGCTGCGCTCCCGCCCGCCGCGCGCTTCGGTCGCGGACACCCCGCGAAGCGGACCTTCCAGGCGATCCGGATCGCGGTCAACTCCGAGCTCGAGTCGCTCGACCGCGGGCTGCCCGCGGCGTGGAAGCTGCTTCGCGAGGGCGGGCGATTCGGCGCGATCTCGTTCCACTCCCTCGAGGACCGCCGCGTGAAGCGCTTCCTCGCCGCCCGCGCGCAGGGCTGCGTGTGCCCGCCGGAGCTTCCTGTGTGCCGCTGCGGGCGCACGCCGGAGGCCGAACTGCTGGCGCGGCGCGCGGTCGCGCCGAGCGCGGACGAGATGGAGCGCAATCCGCGCTCCGGCTCCGCTCACCTTCGCGCCGCGACCAAGATCCGATCCGAGGACGGCTCCGCGTGACGCCCGCCGCCGCTGCGGCCCGCAGGGCCTCGGCCCGGGCCGTCCCTGCC
>JBOGZH010000103.1:0-2751 GCA_050697095.1 Solirubrobacterales bacterium | reverse complement strand
ATGTCAGTGCGAGCGAGCGGGAGCTGAGCACGCGAGCGGAATTGTTCAGCTCTCGATGTTGATCATCACGTGCTTGACGTTGGTGTAGTCCTCGACCGAGTACATCGACAGGTCCTTGCCGTAGCCGGACTGCTTGTACCCGCCGTGCGGCATCTCGGCGACGATCGGGATGTGATCGTTGACCCACACGCAGCCGAAGCGCAGCGCGTTCGCGACGCGCATCGCGCGGCCCACGTCGCGGGTCCACACCGACGCGGCGAGGCCGTAGCGGGTCCCGTTCCCCCACTCGATCGCCTTCTCCTCGTCGTCGAACTGCTGCACCGTGAGCACAGGACCGAAGATCTCGTTCTGGATCATCTCGTCGTCCTGTTGCAGGTCGGCGACCACCGTCGGCTCGTAGAAGAAGCCCGGCAGATCGGGCTCCTTGCCACCGGTCGCCACCTCGGCGTGATCGGGCTTGCGATCGACGAAGCCCTCGACGCGCTCGCGCTGGCGGGCGGAAACGAGGGGCCCGAGCGTCGTGTCGGGATCCATCGTGTCGCCCATCTTGTAGCCCTTCGCCTGCTCGGAGAGCCCCGAGACCACGTCGTCGTAGATCCCCTTGCCGGCGAGAACGCGCGTCGCCGCGGTGCAGTCCTGGCCGGCGTTGTACAGGCCGGTCGCGGCGATCGTCTCCATCGCGGTCTCGAGCTCGACGTCGTCGAACACGATCACCGGCGCCTTGCCGCCGAGCTCGAGGTGGACGCGCTTCAGGGTGTCCGCCGCCGCCTTCGCGATCCACTTTCCGGTGTCGGGGGACCCGGTCAGGGAGACCATGTCGACGTCGGGATGGGTGACCAGCGAGGAGCCCGCGGGCTCGCCGTGGCCGCCGATCACGTTGAACACGCCGGGCGGGAGGATGTCCGCGGCCAGCTCGGCGAGCTTGAACGCCGTGAGCGGGGTGTTCTCCGCCGGCTTCAGCACCGACGTGCAGCCGGCGGCGAACGCGGGGCCGATCTTCCACACCGCCATCATCAGCGGGTAGTTCCACGGCGAGATCTGGCCCACGACGCCAACCGCCTCGCGGCGAACCATCGAGGTGTGTCCGTCGAGGTACTCGCCCGCCGCCTTGCCCTCGAGGTTGCGGGCCGCGCCGGCGAAGAAGCGCAGCTGGTCGGAGCACGCGGGGATCTCGTCCTCGAGGAAGGCGGTGCGGGGCTTGCCCGCGTCGGCCGACTCGAGGTCTGCGAGCTCCTCGGCGTTTTCCTCGATCGCATCCGCGAGCTTCAGCAGCGCGGCCGAGCGATCGGCTGGGGTCGTCGTCGACCACCCGTCGAACGCCTTGCGCGCCGCCGCAACCGCGCGATCTACGTCCTCCTTGGTCGAGAGCGGCGCCTCGGCGATCCCCTCTCCGGTGGCCGGATTGACCACCTCCTCGGTCGCTCCCTCCGCGGGGGCGACGAAGTCTCCGTCGATGAAGTTCTGAAGCTTGGTCTTCGTGGCTGTGGCCATGCGGCTCTCCTCTCGGAATCAGTTGCCGGCCGCGTACTCGTCTTCGACTCCGCCGCGGTCGGGTGGTCTAGTCATTGTCAAATTTACGCCGCTTCCCTGTTGCGCGGGCGGGGCCTCCCCGACCCGTCGAGCACCTCCTCGACCGGCGTGTAGGGGATCTCGACGCTCTCGGCGACGGCGGGGTGCGTCACCCGGCCACCGGCGACGTTGATCCCGAGCCGCAGGCCGGGGTCCCGGCGCGCCGCCTCGGCGACGCCGTGGTCGGCGAGCGCAAGCACATATGGCAGCGTCGCGTTGGTGAGCGCGTAGGTCGAGCTGATCGGGACCGCGCCCGGCATGTTGGCGACGCAGTAGTGGATGATCCCGTCGACCTCGAAGGTGGGGTCGCGGTGAGTGGTCGGCCGCGAGGTCTCGAAGCAGCCTCCCTGGTCGATCGCGACGTCGACCATCACCGCGTGGCGCTGCATCAGCGAGAGCTGGCTGCGGCGCACGACCCGCGGCGCGCGGGCGCCGTGCACGAGCACGGCCCCGACCACGAGGTCCGTCCGCGGGAGCATCTCTTCGATCGCCAGGGTCGAGGAGTACACCGTCGAGCAGCGCCCGCCGAGCGCGATGTCGATCTCTCGCAGGCGGTCGATGTTTACGTCGAACACGAACACGTCAGCCTCCATGCCGACGGCGATGAAGGCCGCGTTCGTTCCCACCGCTCCGGCGCCGATGATCATCACGTTCGCCGGGGCGACCCCCGGCGCGCCGCCGAGCAGGATGCCCCGCCCGCCCAGGGGCTTCTCGAGGAAGAAGGCGCCCGACTGCGTCGCCAGCTTGCCCGCGATCTCGCTCATCGGCGCCAGAAGCGGCAGCCGGCCGTGTTCGTCCTCGACGGTCTCGTAGGCGATGCATGTGGCGCCGGACTCGCACAGGGCTTCGGTCAGCCCCGGCATCGGCGCCAGGTGCAGGTAGGTGAACAGGGTCGCATCTCCTCGCAGCAGCTCGACCTCCTGCTGCTGCGGCTCCTTGACCTTCAGGATCATCTCGGCCTCGCCCCACACGGCGGCCTCGTCCGGCACGATCCGCGCGCCCTGCGCCTCGTAGGCCGGGTCGGTGAGCGCGCTCCCCTCCCCCGCGCCCGTCTGGATCACCACCTTGTGGCCGTGCTCCGCCAGCTCACGCGCCCCCGCCGGGGTGAGCGCGACGCGGTACTCGTCGTCCTTGATCTCCGCTACCACACCGACCTTCATCAGCGCGCCGCCTCCTCCGCTT
>JBOGZH010000102.1:0-5113 GCA_050697095.1 Solirubrobacterales bacterium | reverse complement strand
GGCGCGCGCCGCCCGGGCGCACCGAGCGAGCGCAGCAGTGCCGCAGCCGCGTCGGCGTCGCGGGTCGCCTTCCGGCGCTCGAATTCCTTCAGGGCGGCCTTCGCCTCCGCGACCGCGACCTCCGGCTGCTCCTCGGCCGCGACCCTCGCGAGCTCGAGCCGGGCCCGTGCGAGCTCCACGGGCATCTTCGCGCGCGAGAAGGCGGCAAGTGCCTCGCGCAGGCACGCCTGGGCATCGCCCGAACTCGAGGCGAGGCAGACCTTGCCCTTGGCGAGTGCCGCGCACGCTTCGAGATAGGGGCTCTCGTGATCCTCGGCCAGTTGCGCCAGTCGCTCCGCGGCCTCGGCGGCGTCGGCAACGCTGCCTTCGGCAAGGTGCACTTCGACGAGCAGAGCCAGCAGCGGTCCGGCGCCGGACGCCTCCACCCCGGACCCCGCGAGGCTGCGCTCGATCAGGTCATGCGCGAGCGCGGTCTCGCCACGGGCCAGGTACAAGGCGGCAAGCGGCCTTGCCGCGTCGGAACGCTGATCGAGTCCTTCGAGCAGCACGGCGGCCTCCTCCAAGCGACCTTGGCGCACACGCAGATCGGCAAGCCGAACCAGGATCATGCCGCGGCTCCCCTCGTAGCCACCCTCGAATGTCCGCGCGGCCTCGCCGAGCTCGGCCTCGGCTTCCTGCCAGCGCCCCGCGGCCGTAAGGATTCCGCCGTAATGCGCGCGGCAGGACGCGCCGATCGCGAGCTTGCGACGCGGGACGAGCTCGTCGGCGGCCCGGAGCCACTGCTCCGCCCGGGCGACGTCGTGGACCTGCTCGCAGGCCAGGAACATCCCGCAGAACACGCTCTCGACGACCTCCAGGTCCTTCACCTCGCCGGCGCACACGGCGGTCAGCGACTCATCGAACAGGGCCATTCCCTCCTCGACCCTGCCCGCCGCGATCCGCTCTTCTCCAAGTCGGCTCAGCGCCGCGAACTCGAGGTCCACATCGCCGAGGCGCCGGCCGAGGTCGAGGGCGACCTGGAGGCGCCGCTCCCGGCTCTCGCCGTGCGGCTCCATGATCGCGCGCACGACCTCCACCCAGCCGCCTTCGACGGTCTGCGCATCGGCGCCCTCCAGCAGCCTCTCGGCGCGCCCCAGCCAGCCGCCGGCAAGCGCCCAGTCCCCGTAGAGATTGACGTGCATCCAGGCCAGGATGCGCGCGATCCGCGCCGCGCCCAGCGGGTCGCCCCCTTCCCTGTATGCGGCCAGGGCCCGCTCGTAGGTCTTCATCGATCCCGGGTAGTCGACCTCCGCATAGAGCGCGCGGGCGAGATCTTCCTCATCGGATCCGGTCGCCACCGGCCAATGATCTCGCAGGCGGACGCCGGGGAGGCGGATCAGCTCACCCGGCCGCCCGAGTCGCTACGCGCCGACCGGCTCGACGTCGAAGTTGCGCTCGTAGAGCTCGCCGACGCGCTCGAGCTCGTCGCCGCTCAGCTCCGGGGTCTCGGCGGCGCCGGCGTACTCCTCGAGCTCGGCGTCGCTCGTGATCGTCGGGATCACGGTCGTCGCGCCGCTGTCGAGGATGAACCGCAGGGCCGCCTGGGCCATCGTGCGCCCCTCCTCGCAAAGGAAGCGGATTCGCTCGATCTTCTGCAGCCCCTCGACGAGCCACTCGCGGGGCCGGTGGCGGCGATGGTCGCCCTCGGGAAACGTGGTCTCGGGGGTGAGGATGTCGTCGAGCAGGCCGCTCGAGGTCGGGACGCGAGCCATCACGCCGACCCCCTCGCGCTCCGCGGATTCGATCAGCTCGCGGCCGGGCTCCTGCTCGAGCAAGTTGTAGACCGTCTGGACCGAGGCGATGTCGCGCGCCTCGATCGCGCGCAGCCCCTCCTCGCGCCACCCGATCGCCGGTCCGAGCGCGACGCCGTAGTGGCGGAGCTTCCCCTCCGCCTTCAGCTCCTCGAGCGTCGCGAAGGTCTCGTCGCTGCGGACCGCGTCCATGCGGGGGTTGTGGAGTTGGTAGAGGTCGACGTGATCGGTGCCGAGCCGGCGCAGGCTCGCCTCGAGCCGCTCGCGCACGAACGGGCCGTCCCAGCGCTGCGGGCGCTCGCCCTCGGAGTGGTCGCGGCGCCCCGCGCCGAGCTCGTAGCCGAACTTGGTCGCGAGCCGGACCTCGTCGCGGTGCGGGCCGAGCACCCGCCCGACCAGCTCCTCGTTCGCTCCCCGCCCGTAGGCGTCCCCGGTGTCGAAGAAGGTGATTCCGAGCTCGAGCGCCCGCCGCAGCAGGCGCTCGCCGTCGGTCTCGCTCACGTTCCCCCACCAGCTCGAGCCGAGGGCCCAGGTCCCGAACCCGATCTCCGAGGCCTCGAGATCGGTGCTTCCGAAGCGCCGTGTCCCCACGGGCGGAGTCTAGTTCACCCCTGCCACTAGGCTTCCGGCCGCGGTGAGCGCCGATCGCTCCACATCCGCGAGGGGATTCCTCCTCAGCGCCCAGGGGTGGCCCTACCTGCTCGTCCCCTTCATCCCGGGCGCCGTGGCGCTCGAGCTGCTGCATGCCTCGGCCCCGCTGGTCTTCTTCGTCGCCGCGCTGGGGATCATCCCCACCGCCGCGCTGATGGGGCTGGCCACCGAGGAGCTTGCCGCTCGGTCCGGGCCCGGGATCGGGGGCCTGCTGAACGTCACCTTCGGCAACGCCCCCGAGCTGATCATCGCGCTGTTCGCGCTCGGTGCCGGGCTCCAGGAGGTGGTCAAGGCATCCCTGGTCGGGTCGATCCTGGGGAACATCCTCCTGGTGCTCGGCGCGGCGATGGTCGTCGGCGGGCTGGGCCGGGATCGCCAGCGGTTCGATCGCACCGCGGCCCAGGTTCAGTCGGCAATGCTGTTCTTGGCCGCCGCCGCGCTGACGATGCCGGCGATCTTCGAGCTCGTCGAGGGCAAGGGGCTTCCGGGGGTCACCGAGGTGCGGGTGGAGTACGGATCGACGATCGAGACGCTGTCCCTGCTCGTCGCCTGCGTGCTGATCGTTACCTACGTGATCGGGCTCTTCTTCTCGCTGAAGACCCACCGCGACATCTTCAACCCGTCCTACGAGCACGAGGACACGCTCGGATGGAGCGTGCGCCGCTGCGTGATCCTGCTCGCGGTGGCCGGGGCGGCGGTCGGCCTGATGTCCGAGATCCTCGTCGGCTCGATCACCGAGGCCTCCGAGTCGATCGGGATCAGCGAGTTCTTCGTCGGCGTGATCGTCGTCGCGATCGTCGGCAACGCCGCCGAGCACTGGGTGGCGATCCTGGTCGCGTTCAAGGACAAGATGGACCTCGCCGTCAACATCGCGGTCGGCTCCAGCGCGCAGATCGCGCTGTTCGTCGCCCCGGCCCTCGTGCTCGCCTCCTTCGTGCTCGGGCCGAGCCCGATGCCCCTTGTCTTCAACGGCTTCGAGCTCGGGGCGGTCCTGCTCGCGGTGCTGATCGCGAACTACGTGACCAGCGAGGGCGAGTCGACGTGGTTCGAGGGCGTCCAGCTGCTCGCCGTGTACCTGATCCTCGCGCTGGCGTTCGCCTTCGCGTAGCAGCTGCGCCATAAGCTGGATCCGTGGCGGGCAATCTCATCCTCCTTGCGGCGAGCTTCGCCGTGATCCTGGCCGGAGCGCTGCTGTTCACGAACGCGGTCGAGTGGCTGGGCCACCGGCTCGCGATCGGTGAGGGGGCGGTGGGGAGCCTGCTCGCGGCGGTGGGCACGGCGATGCCGGAGAGCCTGATCCCGATCGTCGCCGTGATCCAGGGCGGGGAGGGGTCCGAGGACGTGGCGATCGGGGCGATCGTCGGGGCGCCCTTCCTGCTCGCGACGATCGCGATGATGCTGGTCGGCCTCTCGGCGCTCGCGTACCGCTCGCGCCGGCCGCAGGGGCGAAGCCTGGAGGCCCACGCCCCGACGCTCCAGCGCGACCTGACCGTGTTCCTCGTCTTCTTCACCGCCGCGCTGCTGCTCGGTGTGGGGCTTCCGGAGGGCGTCCGGATCGTCGCCGCCGTGGCGATGGTGATCGGGTACGCGGCCTACGTCCGCCGCACGCTGACGGGCGGGGGCGAGCTCCAGCCCGAGGAGACGCTCGGCCCGCTGCTCATGGATCGAAGCCGCGGGAGCGATCCCACGATGCGCACGATCGTGATCCAGTTCGCCGTCGGCCTGGGCGCGATGGTCGGCGGCGCCCACCTCTTCGTCGAGGAGGTGATCACCGTTGCCGAGGAGATCGGCGCCGAGGTGCTGGTGCTGTCGCTCGTGCTCGCGCCGCTCGCGACCGAGCTGCCCGAGAAGGCGAACAGCTTCTTCTGGGTGCGCGAGGGGAAGGACGCGCTCGCGCTCGGGAACATCACGGGCGCGATGGTGTTCCAGTCCACGCTCCCGGTCGCGCTCGGGCTCGCCTTCACCGCCTGGGAGTTCGACGTGTTCGCGATCGTCGCGGCCGTGCTCGGCCTCGCCGGCGGCGCGATCGCGATCTGGGCGCTCCAGATGCGCCGGCGCTTCGGGGTCGTGCCGATCGTCCTCTGGGCGGCGCTGTGGGCGGCGTTCGTCGCGGTGATAGTCGTCGCCGGCTGAGGGCTCGCGGCTAGCCTGCCCGAGTGACCGGGATCGCCGCTTCCCCCGCGGTCGTCGTCTCCGCGCACGAGGTCGCGCGCGTCTACGGCGAGGGCGCGACTGCCGTCCACGCCCTCCGCGACGTCTCGCTGGACGTGGAGGCGGGCAAGCTGACCGCGGTGATGGGCCCGTCGGGCTCCGGCAAGTCGACGCTCATGCACGTCCTCGCCGCCCTCGACCGCCCCACGAGCGGGCACGTGACCGTCGCCGGCACGCAGCTCGGACGCCTCTCCGACGGCGAGGTGACGAGGCTCCGCCGCCGGCACATCGGCTTCGTCTTCCAATTCTTCAACCTGCTGCCGATGCTGACCGCCGAGGAGAACATCCTCCTGCCGCTCTCGCTCGCCGGCACGAAGCCGGACCGGGACTTCTACGCCGACCTCGTCCGCAACGTCGGGCTCGGCGACCGCCTCACCCACCGTCCCTCGGAGCTCTCGGGGGGCCAGCAGCAGCGCGTCGCGATCGCCCGCGCGCTCGTCAGCCGGCCGACGGTGGTGTTC
>JBOGZH010000101.1:0-1796 GCA_050697095.1 Solirubrobacterales bacterium | reverse complement strand
CCTCCTGAGCGGTGAGGAGCCGGACCTTGCCGATGTCCTTGAGGAACAGCTGGAGCGAGTCGGTGGTCATGTCCGGCTTCAGGTCCAGCGCCGTCGCCTGCTTGCGGCGCCGTCCCCGCTTGCCGGTCGGCTCGGGCTCGGCCTCCTGCTGGGAGGCCTGGGCCGGGTCGACGTCGTCGACCAGCTCGATCCCGGAACGCTCGAAGTGCCCGTACAGCTCCTCGATGTCGCCCTCGTCGATGTCGACCTCGGACAGGGCGGACGCCACCTCGCCGTACGCGAGCACCCCCACCTGCTGTCCCTTGGTGAGCAGAGTCTTTACTTCCTCGAGCTCCTGTAGCTCTCCGACTAGCATCCGCTTCCTCGTCCGCTCCTCTCGGCTACGCCTCTATTGCAGTATCGGTTCGCGTCGCACGGTACCTTGAGCCGGCGCCATCGTCGGGTTCCCGTGCCCGGCGACGACAAAACGCGGACCGGCCATGATCCGCGATTTCTGGGCTCTTGCCGGGATCTGCCCGGCGTAAGGCTGATTCAAACGTCTGTTCGTATGGTAATCGCTATAAAATCTGAAGTCAAGAGCGGAAACTCCGCATTCCCACGCTGCAAAACCGCCTGCGGCGCCGAGAGTTGCGGTACTCGGCCCGAACGTCCCCGCGCCGGGGTTTCAAACACCCGCGGCGAGCCGCGGTTACGGTCGGTGCCCGAACGATGAGCCCGGAGCCGGTCGCCCCCGTTGCGGGCTCGCGTCCGCGGGAGGCGCCGCCCGAGCGCAGCCACGCCTGGACACGCTATCTGCGCGCGTTCTGGGGTCGCGCCTACCGTGAGAACGTCACGGGCCTCGCTGGGATGGTCGCCTACAACCTGCTCTTCGCCCTGTTCCCGTTCGCGCTCCTGATCCTGTTCGTGGTCGGGCAGGTGCTGGCAAGCCCCGAGACGCAGACGACCATCCTGCTCGACCTCCAGCGCCTCTTCCCGGCCGTCGAGGAGGCGACGCTGGAGCGGATCCTCGAGGGGATTCGCGACAGCTCGACCACGATCGGCGTCGCCGCGGCGATCGGCGCCCTGTGGGTCGGGACTTCGTTCTGGGGCGCGATGGACACCGCCTTCTGTCGCATCTACCACGTCGAGTGCCGCGGCTGGGTGGAGCAGAAGCGCTGGGCGCTCGGGATGCTGGTGGTCTCGGTCCTCTTCCTCGCGGCGACTATCGCCCTCCCCACCCTCGAGGGTCTGCTGATCTCGGGCGCCGAGGACCTGCCGTTCGGTCTCGGGGGGATCGGGGGCGTGGAGAACATCGTCCTGCTCGCCGTCGCGCTCGCGGTCACCTTCCTGCTCGCGTGCGCGATCTACTGGCTCGTGCCCAAGGGCCGTCTGCCGTGGCGCGGGGTCTGGCCCGGGGCCCTGTTCCTGACCGTCACGGCCGGCCTCGCCAACTTCGTCTTCCCGATCTATCTGCGCGAGATCTCCGGCATCAACGAGTTCGGAGGCGCGGTCGGGTTCCTCGTCATCGCCCTGATCTGGTTCTACCTCCTCAGCCTCGCCCTGCTCGCCGGCGCGGTCATAAACGCGCTGCGGTACGAGCTGCACGACACGGGGGCGCTGACGGAGGTGGAGTAGCCAGTTGTCAGTAGCCAGTTGTCAGTAGCCAGTCAGTGGTCAGATCTAGGACTGACCCCCCTCTCGCATCTGATTGGGCTTAAGTCAGCGCAGGGAGGGTGAGCCGAAGGGATCGGCGATCGTGCGACGGCGGCCCACCGGGCGGCCGCCGTTTGACTCAAGCCATGCGCGGATGGCCTTGG
>JBOGZH010000100.1:0-2929 GCA_050697095.1 Solirubrobacterales bacterium | reverse complement strand
TACATCTTCGGCGCCGCGCAGCGCGGGATCCCGGTCGAGGTCAATGTGCTGGCGACGATGCTGTTCGCGCTCACCGTCGCGGCGATGCTGCTCACCGTGTGGCAGCAGTGCCGCGCCGAGCGGATGGCCAGGCCGCGGCTCTAGGGCTCGCGCCCGAGGTCGGCGGAGATCGCCCCCGCGGCCTTCTTCACGGCGGCCGAGTCCTCGTCCAGGCGCTCGGGCTCGTACCGGGACGCGACGCCGCTGATCGTCAGCGCCGCGACCGCATGCCCACCCGCATCGAACACGGGAGCCGAGATCGCGACCGCGTCGGGGACGCGCTCTCCGTGGGTCACCGCCACCCCGGCCTCGGCGATCCGGCGCAGGTCCTCGAGCAGCTCGGAGGGATCCGTGGTCGTGCTCGGTGTCAGCTGCTCGAGGCGACCGCCGGTGAGCAGCGCGTTCAGCTCCTCGAGCGGGAGATGGGCCAGCAGCACCTTCCCGGTCGCACCCGCGTGGGCCGCGTAGCGCTTGCCGACCTCCTGGTTCATGCGCATCTCGTGGAGGCCGTCGGCGCGCAGCACGGGCACGACGTGCGCGCCGTGCAGCTCGGCGAGGACGACGGTCTCGCGGCACTGGTCGCGGAGCCGCTCCATGTGGGGGCGGGCGATGTCGGGGACGCTGGAGACCGCGGAGGCGAGGGTCGCCGCGGAGCGCAGGAACGGGCCGAGCCGGTACTCCTCGCGCTCGCCGGTCTGGACGAGGAACCCGTTCTCGGTCATCTCGCGCAGGGTGCGATGAAGGCTCGCGCGACTCATCCCGCTTCCCTCGAGCAGCTGGGCGAAGCTGAGCGAGAAGGCGCCGTCGCGGATGTAGCAGTCGAGCACCGCGCGGACCTTCTCGACCACCGATTGCCCGTCGCGACCCACGCTGTGATTATCCCCCGGTGGTCGGTCCTACGTGCTCGCGGCCTGCGCAGCGCCGGGGCCGGGTGGGCGGGCGGGAGCAGCCGCCCCCGCGGTGTCCACCACACCGCTATCGACCAGGCCCGCGAGCGCGTCGGGATCGAGCGAGAGGTACTCGGCGAGGACGGCGGTCGAGTCCTCGCCGAGGCGCTGAGCGGGCGCGAGCGGGCGAGGGTTGAACTGGCTCAGCGGCGTGCGCGCGAACCGCACCCGGTCAATCTCGTCGATCAACCCGAGCTCCGCGACCTGGGGGTCCTCGACCGCCCCGGCGGCGCTGCGCACGGGCGCGACCAGCACCCCGGCGCGGTTCAGGCGCTCGGTGACCTCGGCGGTGGACAGGGGCGCGATCGCGGCGGCGATCGCGGCCTCGACATGGGCGCGGTTGTGGACGCGGTCCTCGTTCGTCGCGGCGCGCTCGTCGTCGCGCAGCTCGTCGAGGTCGAACGCCTCGCACAGCCGCTCCCACATCAGCTCGTTGATCGCGCCGAGGACGATGTACCCGTCGCTCGCCTGGAAGGCCGAGTAGGGGACGATCGAGGGATGACCGCTCCCCCAGCGTCCGTCCTGGCTCGCGGGGTCGACGCTCGCCGACGCGATCACAGTCGCGAGACAGCTGAACGCGGTCGCGTAGAGGGGGAACTCGAGCCGGCGCCCCCGCTGCGTTCGAACCCGCTCCAGGGCCGCCGCGAGGACCCCGCTGACGAGCGCGATGCCGGTCGCGATGTCCACCATCGCGACGCCGAAGCGAACCGGCGGGCCCTCGGGCGTGCCCATCATCGCCATCAGCCCGGTCTCCGCCTCGACGATCACCTCGGTGCCGGCCTCGGAGGCCTTGGGGCCGCGCGAGCCGAACCCGGTGATCGAGGCGTAGATCAGGGCCGGGTTGCGCCCGGCGAGGGACTCGTAGTCCATCCCCAGCCGCTCGGTGACGCCGGGGCGGAAGTTCTCGATCACGACGTCGACGTGCGACGCGAGCTCGCGGAGGAGCTCACGGCCGCGCTCCCGCTGGAGGTCGATCGCGACGCTTCGCTTGCCGCGGTTGATCGCCGCGAAGTAGGTGCTCATCCCGTCGAGGAACGGCGGCCCCCAGGAGCGGGTGTCGTCGCCGACCCCGGGGCGCTCGACCTTGATCACCTCGGCGCCGAGGTCGGCGAGCAGCATCGAGGCGTAGGGCCCGGAGAGAATCCGGGTCAGGTCGAGGACCCGGAATCCCGCGAGCGGAGGCTCTCCGGTCGGCATCTGCCGATAATATCGGAACGCAGTTTCTTCTTTAACGGCCCATATGGATCCCGAGCCGGCGCGGCAGGTCGACGATCAGCTCGGTGAGCGGATCGGCCTCGAGCCCCGCGTCCCCGCGCGCCTCCTTGCGGAGCAGCGCCGCTCGCACGAGCGTCCCGCCGAGGTAGCGGAGCGGCTCGGGGGGGACCTGCGCGTGCGCGGGCTCGACGAGCGCGAGCCGCGTGAGCTCGTCGCGGCGGTCGAGCGCGAGCGAGGCGAGGATCCGCCCGGCGAGATGAGCCGGGCCGACGCCGTTGCCGGTGAAGCCGTGCACGTAGTGGATTCGCCCGTCGGGCAGTGTGCCCACCTCCGGGACGTGGATCGGCGAGACGTCGACCGGGCCGCCCCACGCGCCCGCGATCCCGCGGCCGCGGAGCTCGGGGAAGAACGTGAGCAGGTCGGCGCGCACGCGCTCGGCGAGGGCGGGGTCGTCCTCGACCCGGCCCCCGAGCCGGGCGCCGTACGCGATCCGGCCTCCCCCCCACCCGAAGGCGATGCGGTGGTCCGGGGTGGTGCGGAAGTAGTGCAGGTAGGTGCCGGCCGTCGAGATGCACTCGTCCCCCGTCCATCCCGCGCGCTCGAGGACGTCTGGGACGGGATCGGTGATCAGCATGTGCGAGGAGGTGACCGCGAGCCGGCCGCGCAGCGGCCGGAAGCCCGCCGCGGCGGCGTTGATCGCTACGACCGCGGACGGCGCGATCACGCGC
>JBOGZH010000099.1:0-3639 GCA_050697095.1 Solirubrobacterales bacterium | reverse complement strand
GCCCTGCGTGCCCTTCCCCGAGCCCGGGGGGCCGAGGAGGATCTGGTTGAGCTCGGACATGGCGCGAGAGCCTAGATGGTTCGCCTCGTGGCAGTGCGTGTCAGCAGCATGCGGACGAGTGCGACGGTCTCACCTTGCTCGCTCGTGACCTGTCGCCAGGTGAGCGCCAGGGTTTCGCACCCCCCCAGCTTGAGCCGTGCGAGCTTCGCGTGGTCGCGCTCGAAGGCCGTGCGCTGTGAGTGGTATCCGTAGCTCTGCAGTTCGACCACGAGCCGGGCATCGGGCCAGTAGGCATCAACGAGATACCCCTCCACGAGGACATTCAGCTGCGGCAGAGGGAGCCCGTTTTCGCGGATCAGGTCCATGAAGCGGGTCTCGAGCTCTGACTTCGCCTCGGCGGTGGGCGCGGGGTCGTAACCGAGGAGAGCACGTAGGGCGGACACGCTGTGGCGGCCGTTCGAGCGGGCGAGCAGCTCCTCAACCGCGCCCACGTCCAGAACACGCAGCCGCTCGGCCTCCTCGTAGGCTCTCCGGAGTCGGGTCCCGTCGACGACCTCGGACAGATCCAGCAGCGTGCGCGGCGCCGATGTGACCGGGATGTCGGCGACCGAGGTCCGGTCGCTCGGGTGGAGCGCCCGGGTGTGGTGCACCGCGATGCCCGGGCGGGACCGGACCCGCCTTGGGATCGTGACCTCGACCGCCCGGCGATCGCAGCGCGTGAGTCCGTGAAGTGCGGCCGCGTCTCGGTGGCTCAGCACGGCACCGGCCCCGATTGCGCGCACCGCGGCCAGCCAGCGCCCCCTCTGGTTGAGCTGCCCCACTGCGTAGACGCCGCGATGGAGGCGGCGCAGACGCAGGTCCGCGACCCGTCGCTTCACCGCGGAGGCGCTGACGCCCAAGGTGCGGAGATCGTGGACGTCGATGATGCTGTGCTGACGAGCGGCAAGCTCAGCAATCTGTCGATCGGTCTCCGACACTCGGATGGGTCGGGGGTGACCGACCTTTTGGGCCATATTGGCCCGTAATGACGGTCACCCCCGGTAGGGGCCTCAGGTTGCCGGTGGACCGCGAACGTGGGAGGCGCGAAACGTGTCGGATCGCGCGCCGGTGTGGGCCGCAACCGTGCCGGCGCCGCCGCGGCCGGCCGCTACTTCAAGAACCCCTCGTAGTTGCGCATCATCAGCTGCGCCTCGAGCTGTTTCACGGTGTCGAGGGCGACCCCGACGACGATGAGGATCGACGTGCCGCCGAAGAAGAAGTTCGCCGAGGTCTGGCTGATCAGGATCGTCGGCAGCGCGGCTACCGCGCCCAGGTAGAGGGCGCCGGGGAAGGTGAGTCGGGAGAGGATTCGGTCCAGGTACTCGGCGGTCGGCCGCCCGGGGCGAACCCCGGGAATGAAGCCTCCGTACTTCTTCAGGTTGTCCGCCTGGTCAACCGGATTGAAGGTGACCGCCGTGTAGAAGTAGGTGAAGATGATGATGAAGAAGACCTCGCCGGCCACGTACGCCCAGCCGTTGGGGCTGAAGAAGGCCGCGAAGTCGAGCGCCGCGGGCGTGTTGAGCAGCTGGCCGATCGTCGGCGGGAAGGCCATGATCGACGCGGCGAAGATCACCGGGATCACCCCGGCCATGTTCACCCTCAGCGGCAGGTAGGTCGAGCCGCCCGTCGTCATCCTCCGGCCGACCACGCGCTTCGCGTACTGCACCGGGATCCGCCGCTGGCCCTCCTGGACGAAGACGATCCCGACGATCACCGCGAGGGCGACGAACGGCATCATCACGATGAAGACCTGGTCGGGGTTCGTCCACCATGCCTGGATGCCGCCGGGGAGGGACGCGACGATCGAGGCGAAGATCAGCAGCGAGATCCCGTTGCCGATCCCGCGCTGGGTGATCAGCTCGCCGAGCCACATCAAGAGCGTGCAGCCCGCGGTGAGGCAGATCACGATCAGGAACACCTTCGCGGCGGTGAGCTCCCCGACCACGCTGGTCCCCGCCTGGTTCTGGAAGGAGCGGAAGAGGAAGACGTAGCCGAGCGACTGGCCGAACGCGAGCCCGACCGTGAGGTAGCGCGTGTACTGCGTGATCTTCTGCTGGCCGACCTCGCCTTCCTTCTGGAGGCGCTCCAGCTGCGGGACAACGACCGTGAGCAGCTGGAGGATGATCGAGGCCGTGATGTAGGGCATGATCCCGAGCGCGAACAGGGAGAGCCGCGACAGGCTTCCGCCCGAGAACAGGTTGAGGAAGCCGAGGATGTTGGAGCCGCTGAAGTTCTGCTCGATCTGCTCGACGGTGTCGATGTCGACGCCGGGCGCCGGGATGTAGGCGCCGAGCCGGTACAGCAGCAGCATCGCCGCGGTGAAGGCGAGCTTTCGCTGGATCTCCGGAACGCGGAAGGCGTTGGCGATCGTGCGCAGCACTACTCGATCACCTCGCAGGTCCCGCCGGCCTTCTCGATCTTCTCCCGCGCGCTGGCGCTGAAGCCGTGCGCGCGCACCGTGAGCTTCTTGCGAAGCTCGCCGCGCCCGAGCACCTTGACGGGGTCGCGCCGCTTCGCGAGGCCCGCGGCGCGCAGCGAGTCGGGGGTCACCGCGGCGTCGGCGTCGAAGCGCTGCTCGAGGTCGGCGACGTTGACGGGCTGGGTGCGGGTCCTGAAGGGCTCGAAGGGCATCGACATCTTGCGATTCGGCCCGGCCAGCTTGCGCATCCGCATGTGGATCGGGTTCTGGCCGCCCTCGTAGCCCGGCTTGCGCCTCGTGCCCGAGCGCGCCCCGGCCCCCTTGTGGCCCCGGCCGGAGGTCTTCCCGACACCCGATCCCTCACCACGGCCGACGCGCTTGCGCGCGCGGCGCGAGCCCGGCTTGGGGCGCAGGCTGTGCAGCCCGATCTCCTCGGGGCTGAGCCGGCTCACGAGCTCCCCTCCTTCACCTCGACCAGGTGACCGACGGCGCGCAGCATCCCGCGCAGCTCGGGGCTGTCCGAGAGCGTGGCGGTGCGCCCGATCCTGCCGAGCTTCAGCGAGCGCAGGGTGTCGCGCTGCCGCGGGCTGACGCCGTTCGCAGAGCGGACCTGGGTGACGGACACATCAGCCATCAAGAACCAGTTCCGCCCGAAGAACCAGTTCCGGCCGAATCCTCCGCTCTCGCTCGCTCGGCCTCACTCGACTGGTCATCTGCCTCGCTCGCTTCCAGGTCCGGTTCGGCCGGGCGGTCGGTTCCTCCGGCCGGGCCGCCGTTCGTCTTCGCCACCTTTGGCTCCTTGATTCCGAGGACCTCGCGCACGGAGAGGCCGCGGAGCTCCGCGACCTGCTCGGGGCGGCGCAGGTTCTCCAGCCCGTCCATCGTCGCCTTCACGAGGTTGACCGGGTTCTGGGTGCCGATGCTCTTGCTGAGCACGTCCCGGACCCCGCCGAGCTCGAGCACGGCGCGCACGCCGCCGCCCGCGATCACCCCGGTGCCCGGGCTCGCCGGGCGCAGCACGACGTGGCCGGCGCCGAAGCGGCCGATGATCTTGTGCGGGAGCGTCTGCCCGTACTTGGGTATCCGGATCAGGCTCTTGCGCGCGTCCTCGACGCCCTTCTGGATCGCGAGCGGGACCTCGCGCGCCTTCCCGTACCCGATCCCGACCACGGAGTCCTCGT
>JBOGZH010000098.1:0-4432 GCA_050697095.1 Solirubrobacterales bacterium | reverse complement strand
CGCGAGGCCCGTGCGCTTGACCCACCCGATCCCGTGCTCGCCCGACACCGAGCCGCCGAGCCGCAGCGCGAGCTCGAACAGCTCCTCCGCGGCGGCGCGGGCGCGGGCGAGGCCGGGCGGGTCGTCGCGCGCGACGAGGAAGGTCGAGTGCAGGTTGCCGTCGCCCGCGTGGCCCCAGCTGCACGCCTCGAGCTCGTGGCGGGAGCCGATCGCGAGCGTCTCCTCGATCGCCTCGCGGAGGCGGTCGATCGGGACGACGATGTCCTCGCTCACCTTGCCGCCGCGCCGCGCGGTGACCGCGATCGAGACGCCATCGCGCCACCGCCACAGCTCGTCCACTTCGCCCGGCGCGCGCGCCGTGTGCACGGCGAGGGACTCGGCGCGCAGCGCCTCGGCGAGCTCGCCCTGGAGCCGATCCGCCTCCGCCTCCGGGCCGTCGGCCTCGGCGAGGACCATGAACCCGGCGCCCTGCGGGACGCCGCCCGGGAACGCGCTGCCCGCCGCCTCCAGGGTTCCGGCGTCGAGGTACTCGAGCGCCGCCGGCTCGAGCCCGCTCCCCAGGACGCGCTCGATTGCCGCGCAGCCGGCTGCCGGATCGCGGTGGAACGCGGCGACGGGGAGGCGCGCCTCGGGCGCCGGGAGGAGCCGAAGCCACGCGGCGGTGATCACCCCGAGCGTGCCCTCCGAGCCGACGAGCAGGCCGCGGAGGTCGTACCCCGCGACGTCCTTGCGGATCGCGCCGCCGAGCCCGATGACCTCGCCCGGCGGCACCACCGCCTCGATCCCCGTCACCCAGGCGCCGGTGACGCCGTACTTGAACGCGTGCGGCCCGCCCGCGTTGGTGGCGATGTTGCCCCCGATGTGCGACTGCTCGGCGGCACCGGGGTCCGGCGGGAAGAAGAGCCCGTTCTCGCGCGCCATGCGGCGCACCTCGCTCGTCCGTACACCCGCCTCGAGGCACATCCGCCACACCAGCGGCTCGAGCTCGCGCACCGCGGTCATCCGCTCGAGGCTCAGCACCACCCCGCCCTCGACCGGCACCGCTCCGCCCGCGTAGCCCGAGCCCCCGCCGCGCGGGACGATCGCGACGTCGTGCGCATAGCACCACTCGACCACCCGCGCGACCTCCGCCGTCGAGCCCGGGATCGCGACCGCGTCCGCGGTCCCGTGCACCCCGCGCCCCTCGGTCTCGTCGGAGCCGTACCCGGGAGCGTCGCCGGGGAGGACGGCACCGGCCTCCAGTAGCTCACTCAGCTCACGCTGCTCGGCCAACCCGGCAAGTAGACCAGACGGCCGTGCCGCCCGGAGATTGCTGAGTCCCAAAGAACACCGGAACTTAGGTTCGATATTGTTCCACCGCCGCAGGCGGCGGATGAACAGCGAACAGGAGGGGAGCATCGGATGAGTGAGCGAGGGCAGCGACCGGGACGCGGGACCATCGTACGGGTGGGCGTGGCGATCGCGGCGCTGTTCGCCGCGCTTGCGCTGGCTGCATGCGGCGACGAGCTCGAGGGCGACGAGGGCGGCGAGGATCTCGAGGTCGCCGAGGCCGGACCGGCCGAGGGCGAGTTCACGATGTCGACCGGCCCGCTCTATATCGACCAGGGCAAGGGAGGCGTCGACGGCCCGGGCGGGACGCTCGCGGAGTTCGAGGAGGAGACCGGGGTCAGCGTCGACTACCTCGAGGACATCAACAGCAACGAGTCCTTCTTCGCGAAGCTGCGCCCCGACCTCGCGAACGGCGACTCGGGCGGGCGCGACATCATCATCGCCACCGACTGGATGGCGAAGCGCTACGCCGACCTCGGCTACGTGCAGGAGCTCGACAAGGAAGCGCTGCCCACCGTCGAGGAGAACCTCCTCCCCACCCTGCGTGACCCGGAGTTCGATCCGGACCGCGCCTTCACCGTCCCCTGGGCGAGCGGGATGACCGGCCTGATCGTGAACACCGACGAGGCCCCGGAGATCACCTCGGTCAACGACCTCTTCGACCCCAGGTACAAGGGCAAGGTCACGGTGCTCGCCGAGCTGCGCGACACCGTGCCGCTGTTCATGAAGGCCGACGGGATCGACCCCGCCGAGGCGACCAAGGAGGAGTGGCTGGAGACGATCCAGAAGGTCCAGGACGCGGTCGACTCCGGTCAGTTCCGCGACGTGACCGGGAACGACTACATCATCGATCTCCCCCGCGGCGACAGCGTCGCGGCGATCGGGTGGTCGGGCGACGCGGTACAGCTCGCGCTCGACGACCCTGCGATCGAGTTCAGAATGCCCGACGAGGGCTGCATCCTGTGGTCGGACGACATGATCATCCCGGTCGGCGCCGAGGACCCGGGCGCCGCGTACGCGTTCATGGACTACGTGTACGAGCCCGAGAACGCGGCCCAGATCGCCGCGTACGTCAACTACACGACTCCGGTCGAGGGAGTCCGAGAGGTGTTCGAGAAGCAGGGCGAGGACGAGCTCGCGGAGAACGAGCTGATCTTCCCCGACGAGGAGTTCACGGAGACCTGCTCGACCCAGCCCTCGCTCGAGGGCGAGGACGAGAGGGAGATCGAGCAGGCCTGGGCGGGGCTGGTCTCAGGCTGAGCCGCGGGGTGCTCCAGGGCGGCGGATCGCGGTCGACAGCGCCCAGGGACGACCGACCGTGATCCGCCGCCGGCTCTCGCTGCCGCTGCTTCTCGGGCCGGGCCTTCTGTGGCTCGGCCTCTTCTTCGTCGTGCCCATGTACTTCATGGGCGTGATCTCGCTCGAGACGGGCTCGCTCGAAGACGGGTTCCGGTTCACGTGGGAGTTCTCGAACTTCACCGACGCGATCTCCGACTACAGGGAGCAGTTCCTGCGCTCGTTCCTCTACGGCGCCGCGGCGACGGCGCTCGCGCTCGTGATCGCCTACCCGCTCGCGTACGCGATCGCGTTCCGCGCCGGGCGGTGGAAGTACGCCCTGCTGTTCGCGGTGATCGCCCCGTTCTTCACCACCTACCTGATCCGCACGCTCGCGTGGCAGACGATCCTCTTCGACGAGAGCCCGGTCGTCGACTTCCTGGGCTCTCTCGGCGTTCTCGGGGCTAGCGAGCGCGTGCTCGACACCCCCGCCTCGGTGATCGCCGGGCTCACCTACAACTTCCTCCCGTTCATGATCCTCCCGATCTACGCCAACCTCGAGCGCCTCGACGTGGGGCTGATCGAGGCGGCGAAGGACCTCTACTCGTCGGCGCGGGCGGCGTTCTGGCGCGTCACGCTGCCGCTGTCGGCGCCGGGGATCGTCGCCGGCGTCCTGCTCACCTTCATCCCCGCGGTCGGGGACTACGTCAACGCGTACTTCCTCGGCGGGCCCAACCAGGCGATGATCGGGAACGCGATCCAGGGCCAGTACCTGGAGATTGCGAACTACCCGATCGCGGCGGCGCTCTCGTTCCTGCTCATGGCGCTGCTCCTCGCCGTCGTCCTGATCTACGTCCGCGCCGCCGGCACCGGCGCGCTGATGGGCGACGAGGACACCGCGCAGCTCGCGGCGACGGGCTCGCGGGGATCGCGCGAGCCGGGGCCCGGCGGGGTGCTGGGGTGGCTGCGGCGGCGCGCGGTGAACATCTACGCGGGGCTCGCCGTCGCCTACATGCTGATCCCGATCGCGGTGATCGCGGTGTTCTCGTTCAACGACCCGCGGGGGAACTTCAACCTCTCCTGGGAGGGCTTCACGCTCGATTACTGGAAGGACCCCTTCGCGCAGTCGGACCTCACCGACGCGATGGTCACCAGCCTCGAGCTCGCCGCGCTCTCGACCGTGGTCGCGACGGCGATCGGGACCCTGCTCGCGCTCGCGCTCGTCCGCCACCGGTTCTTCGGCCGTCGCGCCGCGAACGTCCTGATCGTCGTCCCGCTCGCGACCCCCGAGGTCGTGATCGGCGCCGCGCTGCTCTCGATGTTCGTCTACGCCGGGTTCGCGCGCGGGTTCACGACGCTTCTGATCGCCCACATCATG
This sequence comes from Solirubrobacterales bacterium, assembly GCA_050697095.1. Taxonomy (GTDB): domain Bacteria; phylum Actinomycetota; class Thermoleophilia; order Solirubrobacterales; family 70-9; genus DASPWW01. The sequence continues at coordinate 450 of JBOGZH010000098.1, read as the reverse complement.
TTCTCGATCAGCTTCGTCGTGATAGTCGTGCGCTCGCGGCTGATCGGGTTCGACCGCAGCGTCGAGGACGCCGCCGCCGACCTCGGCGCCGGGCCCGTGGCAACCTTCCGAACGGTCACCCTTCCGCTGCTCGCGCCGGCGATCGTCGCCGCCGCGCTGCTCGCGTTCGCGCTCTCGATCGACGACTTCGTGATCTCGAACTTCAACTCCGGGACCACGGTCACCTTCCCGCTCTACATCTTCGGCGCCGCGCAGCGCGGGATCCCGGTCGAGGTCAACGTCCTCGCGACGATGCTGTTCGCGCTCACGGTGCTCGCGATGGTGCTCACGGTGTGGCAGCAGCGCCGCGCCCAGCGGATGAGCAGGCCCCTGGCGGCGCCAACGGCGCGCTAGGAGCCAGTTCTCAGCTCTCAGTTCTCAGAGCTAGGACCGGGCGCGACGGGCCCGTCT
>JBOGZH010000097.1:0-2623 GCA_050697095.1 Solirubrobacterales bacterium | reverse complement strand
CCGGCGAGCGTCTCCAGCGGGACCAGCTTCGGGTCGGCCGTCTCGAGCAGCGGTGTCTTCGCCGCGGCCTCGACGTCGGCGGAGCTCGCGCGGCGGATCACCGACTCCCATCCGAGCGTGGGCCGGTAGATCCAGTAGGTGACCTCGACCCCGGCGCCGGCGCGGCGGTCGTCCTCGACCGAGGTGAAGGCCGTCGTCCGCCGGTTGGACGCGGTGATGCTCGTGTCCCCGGTGGAGACGGCGCAGCTCTCCCGGCGGCAGTAGCGGAAGTCGACGCCGAGCAGCGGAAGCCCGCCGGGGCCGGTGCGCGCCTCGGGAGCCGGGGCCAGGGCGCGGACGAGCCCGGCGAGCGGACGCCCGTAGGCCTCGGTCAGGGGGTCCCGCCAGCACGGCCCCGGGAGGCGCGGCGCGCAGCGAAGCTTGCGGCTGATCGCGGTGCCGAGGTCGCGCCCCTCCTCGACGGGGGGTCCGGCCGCGAACGCGGCGACACAAGCGAGCAGCGCCAGCGCGATCAGGATCGCGAGGCCGAGGTGCTCGACCGACGCCGCCCCACGCTCGCGCTCGCTTCTCCGGGTCGGCACACGGCGAGGCTAGGCGGGCGCCTCGCGCGGGTGTGCCCCGGAAGGTGAAGAACCCTAGGAGAGTCCCTCGCGCGCCTCGCGCACGAGCGTGACGGCCTCGGGGAAGACGATCCTGATCGCGTCGCGGACCTGGACCGCCTGCTCGTCGCTCGACCCCGTGAGGTCGAGCCGCTTGATCGCCGCCACGGTCATCTCGACCGCGAGCCGGATCGCGTTGTCAGCCCACGCGACGCGCTGAGCGCCCTGCATCTGGTCGGCAAGCTCCCCGAGGCGCTGGCGAATCTCCTCGGGGTCGCCGCCGAACAGGTTGAACCCTTCAGCTTCCATGTGATCGATCATAGAGGGGGAGGCGATTCGGGCCGGCCGTCCACGCGGGCAACCGTCACGACCAGCTCGCCACCGCGGCGGGCGAGCGCGCCGGCCAGCTCCAGCGGGACGGCGATCACGGCGAGCGGCAGCGCCGCGACCAGGGAGACGAGGGCGTCGACGGCGAAGCTTGGAATGTTGCGCGCCGTGTCCGGCGTGAGCCGCCCGGTCAGCACCTTGCGGGCGAAATTCGTGTGGAACGTGAACGCGTTGAGCAGCGTCTGCCACATCCACAGCTGGTTCCGTCCCAGGGCCGGTTGCCGCACTCGGGTCGGCTCGAGTCCGAGCCTGGGCAGCAGGAGCTCGAGCGAGCGGGGCGTGAGGTGGAGGCGCTGGGCGGGCAGGTCGAGCGCGGCCCAATGGTCGCCGCCGATCCCGGCCTGAAGGCTGTCGCGGTTCGGCGCCCTGAACTCGAGCGTCCCGCCCGGCTCGGGCCGCCACGCCGACTCGTCCCAGGGGAGATCGCGGCTGACCCCGAGCCCGCACTCCTCGCAGCGGTCGATCACGTAGCTCGACGGGTCGCACGGGTCGGTCGCCCCGACCATCACCCAGCCGTACAGAGGCGCGCCGCACGCCGGACAGCGCCGCTCCGCCTCCTGAGTCGGGCGCGCCGCGTCCCGCTGCGCGACATTCACCGCTCGTGCAACGGAGCGCCGGGGGAGGCGCCGCGAAGCGGCGCGATGGGGGCTTTGCCCCCTCGGCGCGCCTTTGGCGCGCCTCGCCCGGCGGAGCCCCCATGCGGGGGATCGACCTCGTAGTCGACGCCGAACTCGGCGAGCGAGGAGAGAAAGTCCTCCGGGTCGAACGCCTGCGACGGGGCGAGGGCGCCGCGCGCCTCGTAGCCCGGGGCGGCGGCGAGCAGCGCGGCGTGGACGATCGCGAACGCCGTCAGCCCGTACACGTCCGCCCCCGTGATGGTCGCCCGGCGCCGCGTCGCCGCCGCCCGCGCCTCGCACGAGATCATGAACCGGCTCGCCCGCCGAGCCTCCTCGTCGGGTCCCTCGGGAAGGCGCGTGATCAGCGCGTCGCCGGCGCGGCGCAGGGGCGTGCGCATCGCGAGCCGCATCAGGGGCATCAGGACCGGTGCGGCGGGGGCCAGCCGCGCGCTCGGCAACACCGTCGCGGCGCTGAACATCGTCGAGACGCTCCTCGCATCGACGTGGCGGGGCACCGTGATCTGCTCTCCGCCGGGATAGCGGATCATGCGCTGGGTGCCGACGGGAGGGGGAAACTCCCACGTCCCGCGATCGACGCTCCCCGAGGTCGGGCGCAATTCCCGGTCGCGGTACTCGACGCCGCCGCCGCCGATGATCCGAAGCCCCGAGTGCATCGTCCCCCGGCTCATCCCGAATCCCTTCACCGAGTACGCGAGCGCCAGCTCGTCGAGCGCCCCCATTCCCGCGGCTGTGAGCGCGGCGATCATGTCGCCCGGGACGTAGTCGAATCCCATAGCCGGGACGAGGATCGCGCCGCCGCGCGAGGCGAGCTCGCCGTAGCGGTCGAAGACCATCCGCATGAACTCCTGCTCGCCAGTGGTGTCGAGGTAGTGCGTGCCGGTCTCGGCCGCGGCCGCCACGACCGGTTCGCCGTGGGCGGTGAACGGCCCCGCGCACGCGATCACCGCGGCGCACGGTTCGAGCAGCTCGCGCAGCCCCGCCGCGTCATCGAGCGAGACC
>JBOGZH010000096.1:0-3909 GCA_050697095.1 Solirubrobacterales bacterium | reverse complement strand
GTGCGAGGTCGGCGTAGACCTGACGCGTCTGGGCCCAGCCCCAGGGAAGCTCCTCCCGATACTTCATGTAGAGGTACGCGTGTCCCCTGCCGTAACTCCATTGCTGCCGGAGGAACGTGGCGCCCGTGGTGCGATGGCGATGGAGCACGACGGCCTCGCGAGCGAGGGCGAGTCGCAGCCCGGTCTCCCTGAGGAACCGCGTGCAGAAGTCGGTGGACTCCCCGCCCCGCGGCGACTCGGGATCAAAAAGCCCGACGGTGTCGAAGACCTCGCGTCGGAACGCGAGGTTGGCAGTGACGGCGAACGGGAAGATCGGTCGCCTCAGATACCGCTGTGGCGACAGATGCCTGATCCTCGCCGCATAGCGCTCGGCCGCGGTCTTTGGCGGGAAGGGGAGTATCTCGCCTGCGACACCGCCGACCCCCTCGTCCCGGAATCCCGCGACCACCGCGCGCAGCCACCCGGTGGCCGGAAGACAATCGACGTCGGTGAACGCCACGATCTCCCCCTGGCTCGCGGCGATTCCCCGATTGCGCGCTCGGGCGGCCCCGCGCCACCCCTCGTGGAGATACGTGACCGGAGCACCCCGAAGGATGTCAGGCGTAGCGTCGGTCGACGCGTTGTCGACGACGAGGATCTCGCGGCGGGCGGGCGGATAGTCGTCTCCCAGAAGCGCCGCGAGAAGGCCGGGGAGCGACCGTTCGCCGTTCAGCACGGGGACGATGACCGAGACGAACGGCAGCTCTTCGGCTCGCATCACTCCCGCGGTCCGAGCTATTCAGCCAGGGGGAGCTGGGGGTCGAACGGGGAGGTTGCCACCTCGTGCAGCGGCTCGTCGTGCTTGACCAGCTCGGGATCGGCGAAGGGGCGCTTCTCGCCTCCCGCGGGGGCCGGGGCGTCGGGCGCATCGTCCGCGGCGGGCCCGATGAGCCGCTCTCGCTCGAGCTGGGCGAAGAAGCTCGCCGCGGTCGTCTCGGCCTTAGGAGCGTCGACGGCGAACTCGTCGGAGAGGAGCTGCGCCAGCCTCGCGGCGGTCCCCGCGTGGTCGACCAGGTTCCAGAGGTCGAGCGCGGGCTCGTTCAGGCTGTAGTACAGCCGGGTCTCCATGTTGAGCAGCACGGCCCCGTCTTCCACGACGGTGCAAACGACCTGCGGGCTCCTCGCTAGTCGTGTCATCAGCCTCCCCTCGCCGCGTCCTCGGCTCGCGCCAGGGCGTAAGAGTACCTGCCGGACCCGCCCCCGTGGCGGGACTAGACGCACCAGCCCTCGAAGTCGCGGCCCGCGAACTCCCGCAGCCGGGCCGCGTCCTCGCGGAACTGCTCCTTGAGGTCCTCACGCAGGGCGTCGTCGAGCTCGGGACGCTCGACTCCGGCGACCGGCGCGAAAGCCAGGCGCTCGAGCAGCCACCGCGGCCGCTCGGGAAGCCGGTCGAACCTCCTCAGCACCGGTGCCCGAGCCGCGCGCGTGAGCAAGCGGAACTTGCGGTCCTTGCCTCGTGAGGTCTCCCATTCCCGCCCAAAGGCCGGTGAGCAGAACCCTTCGTCGACCCCCAGGAAGCGGAAGATGCGGCGCATCGTCTGCTCGCGATCGTCTCGCAGCTCCTCGCCCGTGGCCAAGTGGATCTGGGACGCGTCGAAGTGCTCCAGGTAGCGCTCCAGCTGCATCCAGTACTGGCTGCGCCACACCATGCCCGGCCCCTGCAGGTAATCCGCGAGAGGCTTCGTGTAATGACCGGCGGTCCGCCCGTGAATGTATTGCGAGACGATGCGATCGATCGGGTCCCGGACGAGGTAGATCAGCTTGGCCTCGGGAATGATGGACCGCATCCGCTCCGGCACGCCCGGCCGCTCCGGGTGAATCGTGTAGTGCGGCGAGCTCTCACCGCGGACGGGCGCGGCGGCCGCGAAGTGGCTCGCATACCACTCGGGACCGCGCCCCCAGTTCTTATCGGCGAGGAAGAAGTTGAGCTCCTTCGGTCGCGACATCTGGATCTCGGGGTGGAGATCGAGGTAGTGGTGCAGGCTCGTCGTCCCGCACTTGAACCCCCCGATCACGATCAGGTTCGGAAGCGCAGGTTTCTTGGCCGCCCGGATCAGTGCTCGCGGTGCCTGGAACCCCTGCTCGCCGCCGTCCGACCACCCACCGCCCTCCAGGTAAAGCTGCCGAACCTCCTCGAACGGGCCGTCGACGCGAACCCGGCCCTCCGAGAGCAGCAGAGCGCGAGAACACACTCGGGCGAGCATCTCGTGATCGTGGCCGGCGGCGATCAGAATCCCCCCGCGACGAATCGTCTCGTGCGCCCGGTCGACAAGCACGGCGCGAAACTCGTGATCGAGGGCTTCGTGGACGTCGTCGAGGAGGAGGATCTCCGGATCGGCCTGCTCCGCGGCGGTGAGCGCGAGCCGGGCCCTCATCCCCTGCGAGAAGCTCGAGGCGGGTCGCTCGAATGCCCCTCGCAGTCGGCTTTCGGCCTTCACCAGGTCGACCCTTCGGCGGGCCTCGGCGCGGGAGAGCCCCGCAAGCACCGCGAGCAGGATCGCGTTCTCGCGGCCCGTCAGGGTCGGCAGCAGCCCCGCGTCGATCGAAAGCAGCGACCCCACCCGTCCGCTCGCGTCGAGCTTGCCCTCATCCGCCGGCAGCACCCCACTGATCACCCTGAGCAGCGTGGTCTTTCCCGAGCCGGAGGGCCCGATCAAGGCGACGCCCTCACCCGGCCCGATCGAGAAGCTCGCTCCGTGCAGGCCCCAGGTGTGCGTGGAGCGTGGCGCCACCCTCGCGTGGGCGGGGGTGATCACCCGGCTTTGGCGGTCGAAGAAGAACCGCACCCCCAGGTTCGAGGCTGCGACCGTGGCGCCCATCAGACCACCTTGGCGAGGTGGGCTTCCTCCCGCCGGTACAGCGGGATGAAGACAAGCAGGAGCAGCAGCGCGAAGCCGGCGGGGTAGAGCAACTCCCACGCCGCCGGGGCCTTTCCGTAGAGCAGCGCGTCGCGGTAGGACTCGAAGATCCCGGTCAGCGGGTTGAGCCGCACGAGCTCGTTCGCGGTGCCCGGCACCTGCGAGAGCGCGATCAGTCCCGGCGCGAGGAAGAAGGTGACGCGGATGCCGCTTCGCGCCAGATTGATCAGCTCCGGGAACCACACCCCGAAGAGCACGCCGCCATAGGCGCAGGAAACGGCGAACAGGACGGTGATTCCAATCGCCACCGGGAGCCACAGAATCGACCACGTGGGCGCAATCCCATACACCGCCATCATGATCGCCAGGAGAAGCAGGCTCGCGCCGAAGCCCATCGTCTCGGTGAGCGCGCTCGACGGGGGCAGGAGGGTCCGCTTGAAGCCGAGGTTGAGGACGATCGATCTCCGGAACTGCACGGTGACCATCGAGCTCATCACGGTCATCATCAGCACGTTGAAGGGGACGACCGCGCAGGCCAGGCTGAGACCCGGCGCTTCACCGGGTCGATCGAGCAGGAAGACGACGAACACCAGGTACACGCCCACCAGCGCGAAGGGGTCGAGCAGCCACTTGATGAACCGCGCCCGCCCCCGTCCGTAGCGCGCCTTCAGGTCGGCGAGCGAGAGCGCCAGGAGCACGTCGGCGGACCTGCGCAGGCGGCGGGCGTGATCCCGCGTCGCCGCGGAGATCCGGCCCGCCCCCATGCGGCCAAACCCCGCCCGCTCACCCCGTGCGCTCGTATCGTCTGCGAGAGTCAAACCAGAGCCCCCTCGGCCGCGTTGGGCATTCTGTCTAATCCGCTGGACCCGTGCTTGGAGCCATGACCACGGTGGCAACATTCTCTGGGCTCGTGACGATGCCCAACTTCCTGATCATCGGCGCCCAGATGGCGGGCATCACCTCGACCTACCGCTATCTCGGGGAGCACCCCGAGGTCTACATGAGTCCGATG
>JBOGZH010000095.1:0-1515 GCA_050697095.1 Solirubrobacterales bacterium | reverse complement strand
GCAACGAGGAGGCGCTCGCCTACCTCGAGCAGCGCCTGCGCGAGATCGGGGTGCTCAAGGCGCTCCAGGACGCCGGCTTCGCGCCCGGCGACGAGGTCCGGATCGGCAGAGACGCGTTCGAGTTGTGGCTCGGATAGCAGGGGCTTGACACATCTGGCGAGATTTCGTACCAATTCTGTTGGTATGAGTAATCCCATGACAGCAACCATTGATAAAGCCGGACGGCTCGTGATCCCGAAGGCGATCCGCCAGCGCCTGAGCCTGCGCGCGGGAGATCAGGTCGAGATCGAGGAGGTCGACGGTCGAATCGAGATCACGCACCCCCGGCACAACGCGCCCCTGGTCGAGACGGAGGGCGGCTTGCTGACGATGGAGTCGGGACCGGGTATCGGTCCCGACGAAGTCCGCGAGTGGCTGGAGGGGACGCGGCGCTGATCGCGCCCGACAGCTCCGTCCTGATAGCCGGGGCCGATCCGAAGCATCCGTTCTCCCGACAGGCGACAGCGGCCCTCGTCGAGGTTCGCGATCGGGGGCGGCTCGTGGCCCACACGCTCGCGGAGACCGACTCGGTGCTCAGCTCGGCGGCCTACCACCGGGCCCCGGCGCGGATCGCCGAATACCTGCGCCAGTTCCTCGACCGGCCTCCGGTCGGGATCGCGCCCGAGCGATACGCGGAGGCGGTTGACGAGCTCGCGAGCGCGGGTATCGCCGGCGCCGCGGTGTACGACGGACTGATCGCCCTCGGTGCCAGAGACGCGGGGATCGGCTTGGTGAGGCTCGACCGGCGTGCGTCGAGGACCTACCGGCGCTGCGGAGTGGAGTTCTCGCTCCTGCTTCCCCCGGACTGACGCTGGATGGCTGCCGGCCGGCCGCAGGGCGCCGGCGGCCGGCTCCTAGACTGCGCCGCATGACCGTGGTCGCAAAGCTCGGCTCCGCGATCGTCGCGGAGGATGACGGCGAGCTCCGCTCGGCGGTGCTCGACAGCGTCTGCGAACAGGTATCGGAGCTGAACCGGAATCGGGAGAATGTCGCCCTGGTGACCTCGGGGGCGATTGCGCGGGGGAGGCGGGTGATGGAGCTGTCCGCGCGCCCCGAGGCGGTCGACGAGCTCCAAGCGGCGTCGGCGGTCGGCCAGGGCTCGCTGTTCCGGGCCTACGAGGAGCGCCTCGCGCGCCACGACGTGCACGCCGCCCAGGTGCTGCTGACCGCGTTCGACGTCTCCGCCCGCACCCAGTACCTCAACGCCCGCGGGACCCTGCGGCGGCTGCTCGAGTGGCGGGTGGTCCCGGTGGTGAACGAGAACGACACCACCGCCACGGACGAAATCACCTTCGGCGACAACGACTTCCTCTCCGCGCAGGTGGCGATCCTGCTCGAGGCGCGCCTGCTCGTGCTGCTCACCGACATGGCTGGGCTGCACACGGCGGACCCCAGGACCGCCCCCGGGGCGGAGCTGATCGAGGAGGTGACGGACTTCGGCCAGCTCGAGCACTACGAGATCGGCGATCGCAGCTC
>JBOGZH010000094.1:0-5399 GCA_050697095.1 Solirubrobacterales bacterium | reverse complement strand
CGTCTCGCTGTCCGGCCGGCGCGACGCGCTCGCCGCCGCCGAGGAGGCCGAGGTCGCGCTCCTGTGCGTCCCCGACGAATCGATCGCCGAGGCCTGCGGGACGATCGCCGCCGCCGTTCCCCCGCTCCGGTTCGTCGGGCACACCAGCGGGGCGACCGACCTCGGGGCGCTGGAAGCCGCGAGCCGGCGCGGCGCGCGCGTCTTCTCGATCCACCCCCTTCAGACCGTGCCCGACGGCGGCGCGACCCTGACCGGGGCCGCCTGCGCCGTGTCCGGCTCGGACCCCGACGCCGGCCGTCTCGCGGAGGCGCTGGCGATTCGGCTCGGGATGCGACCGTTCCCCGTCGCGGAGCGCCACCGCGCCGCCTATCACGCGGCCGCCTCGATCGCGTGCAACTACCTCGTCGCCCTCGGGGAGATGGCTGTCGAGCTGCTGGAACGGACCGGAACGGAGGACGCCCGGGATCTGCTCGCGCCGCTCGTCCTTCGCACCGCCGCGAACTGGGCGGAGCGCGGCGACGACGCTCTCACGGGGCCCATCGCCCGGGGCGACGAGGAGACCGTCGAGCGCCACCTCGAGGCGATCGGCGCCCTCGCGCCGGAGCTGCTCGACGCATACGAGGCGCTCGCCGAGCGGACGCGTGCGATCGCCGATCGCGGCCCCGTGGCAAAGGGCCCGTCCGGTCGGCCCGGCGAGCCCGAGGTGGCCGCGTGAGGACCGTGCGGACCATGGCGGAGCTCCGGGAGAGCCTCGACGAGCCGCGCGGCGCCGGGAGCTCGATCGGGCTCGTTCCCACGATGGGCGCGCTCCATGCGGGCCACCTGTCGCTGATCCGCGCCGCCCGCCGCGCCTGCGACATCGTCGTGGTCACGCTGTTCGTCAACCCGCCCCAGTTCGGCGCCGCGGAGGACCTCGCGTCCTACCCTCACGACGAGGCCCGGGACGCCGCGCTCGCGGAGGCGGAGGGGGCCGACCTGCTCTTCGCCCCGGCCACGGAGGAGATCTACCCGGTCGGCTTCACCACGGCGGTCGAGGTCTCGGGACTGACCGACGTGCTGTGCGGAGCGCCGGAGAGTCGCGGCGCCGAGCACTTCCGCGGCGTGACGACGGTCGTCGCCAAGCTGCTCAACCTCGTCCAGCCCGACATCGCCTACTTCGGCCAGAAGGACGCGCAGCAGGCGATCGTGCTCAGAAGGATGGTCCGCGACCTCGACTTCCCGGTCCGAGTCGACGTCCTGCCCATTGTGCGCGAGCCGGACGGCCTCGCGATGAGCTCGCGAAACCGCTACCTCAGCCTGGAGGAGCGCGGGCGGGCCGCGGCGCTGACCCGCGCGCTGCGCGCGGCCGAGGGCGCGGCGGCCGGCGGTGAGCGGTCCGTGGACGCGGTGCTCGCCGCCGCCCGAACCCAACTTCGTGAGGCCGGAATCGAGCCGGAGTACGTGGAGGCTCGAGACGCGGAAGACCTCACCCCGGCGAAGAGCTTCAACGGCCGCCCCGTCCTCGTCGCGCTCGCGGCGCGGATCGGTCGCGCCCGTCTCATAGACAACACGCTGATTGGAGGCTGAATGGAACGCGCGCCGATGACCCTCTCCCGTCTCGCCGAGATACAAGAGGCCGGTCGCCCGATCGTGATGGTGACCGCGTACGACCATCCCTCGGCCGAGGTCGCGGAGGCGGCGGGTGTCGATCTGGTTCTGGTCGGCGACAGCGGCGCGATGACCGTGCTCGGCTACGACTCCACCGTCCCGGTGAGCATGGAGGAGATGCTGATGCTGGCGCGCGCGGTTCGCCGCGGGCTGAGGACGCCGCTGATGATCGGCGATCTCCCATTCGGCTCCTACGAGCGATCGAACGAGCAGGCGGTCGAGAGCGCCCAGCTCTACGTCAAGGAGGCGGGCTGCGACGCGGTGAAGCTGGAGCGCGGCGGTGTGTCCGTGGACCGCGCCCGAGCGATCATCCGGGCCGGGATCCCGGTGATGGGCCACGTGGGGCTCACCCCCCAGACGGCGACCCGCCTCGGCGGCTACAAGGCACAGGGTCGGACCGCCGAGCGGGCGACCCAGATCGCCGAGGAGGCGCTCGCCCTGCAGGCGGTCGGCTGCTTCGCGATCGCGTTCGAAGCGGTCCCGGCGGCGATCACCGCGGCGCTCGTCGAGAGACTGGAGGCGCCGGTGATCGGGATCGGAGCCGGGCCGGCCGACGGTCAGGTGCTCGTGTTCCACGACCTGCTCGGGATCTACGGCGGGCGCTCGCCGCGCTTCGTCAAGCGCTACGCGGAGATGAAGCGCGAGATGGTCGAGGGCGTGTCGCGCTACGCGGACGAGGTTCGAGCGCGGCGCTTCCCCGGGGACGAGCACACCTACGCGATCGACCCGGAGGAGCTCGAGAGCTTTCGGCGCTACATGGACCAGGAGAGCCTCGCCGCCTCGGCCTGGGACTGGTAGCGACGACCCACCGGGGCCGAACGAATGTCCAGGCTGCGGAGGGGATGAACCGGCGGTACGGTACCTTGTTGAGGAAGTCGCTCGAACCGGTGCCGTTCGCACCGAGTCGGGCGAGGCACTTCACATAGCGGTCACGGTCTCCGGCGAGGAGGCCGGGCCGCAATCCCTCCCCAAGCAGGCGTGACTACGCCGGGATGGCGAACTGCACGCCGCGAGGTCGAGCCGGGCCCCCGGGTCCGGCTCGCCCTTATCACCGCAATGTGCTCCGCTCTCGCTCGCGCGTCCGCCATTGCGGGTCTGTAGGTTGGCGCCGTGCCCGTTCACACCGGCCAGCTGAGCCTCTCGACCCGGGGCGACGCCGACATGATCGACATCACGGATGGCGTCCAGCGCGTGGTCGGCGCCGCCGGGGTCGACGAGGGAATCGCGTCCGCGTTCGTGCCCGGCTCCACGGCCGCGATCACCACGATGGAGCACGAGCCGGGAAACGTGTCCGACCTCGAGGCCGTGCTCGACCGGCTCGTTCCCCCGCAGGGCGACTACGAGCACAACCGGCTCAATCACGACACGAACTCGCACGCCCACCAGCGCGCCTCGATCGTCGGCCCCTCGGAGGCTATCCCGGTCGAGGGAGGCCGGCTCGCCCTGGGGACGTGGCAGCAGCTCGTGCTGATCGACTTCGACGACCGGCCGCGCGAGCGAACCGTGCTCGTGCAGGTGATCTCATAGGCCGTCAGACGATCCAGCGCATCGGCCTTGTCGCGGCGGTACTCGGACTCGTCGTGGTCGTGCTCGCCCTGGCCGGGGTGTTCTCGGGCGGGGACGACGACAGTCGGGAAGCGGCTAGAACCACGCCGGTGGAGGCGCCCGAGACGGGGGACAAGGCGCCAAGTGCAGACGGCGCCGAGCAACCGCGGATGTCGACGATCAGGGTCGGCGGACGCCCGACCGCGGTGTCGGCGAGCCCGGACGGCGTCTGGGTCGCCGACTCGTTCTCGGCCCGCGGAACGGTTCTCGAGTCGGCGGCGGCGAAGCCCACCCGGTTCCGCCTCGAGGGTCCCGCGTCGGACGTCACGGTGACCAAGAGCGGCGCCTACTACGCGCTCCCGGAGCAGCAGGCGGTCGAGCGCCGCGAGCTCGCCGACCCCGTCGCGGCCGGCGAGACCATCGAGCTGGACGGATTTCCCTCCGTGCTCGCAAGCGCCGATGGGTCCGTTTTCGCCCTCTCGGACCGGGCGGTCGAGCTGATCGACGTCGACAGCGGCGAGGTCGCGGACAGCTTCCGGCTCGCCGGCTTCGGCAGCGGCCTCGCTGTCGGCGAGGGCTTCCTGTGGGCGGCGGTCGATAATCGCGAGGTCGTCCGCCTGGACCCAGCGACGGGCGAGGCGGACGGAGACCCGGTCGAGGTGCCGGAGGTGTTTGCCGTGACCGCGGATGAAGGTGCGGTGTGGGTCCTCTCGGCGTCCGGTCAGCTCACCCGGATCGATCCGCAGTCGCTGCGGGCGACCGCCGCCCCGGCCCCGATCCGGGGCGCGCTCGACGTCGCCGTGGGGCTGGGGTCGGTATGGGTCACCTCGAGCAGGCGGACGGTCACCCGGCTCGACCCCAGGAGTCTCGAGCCGGTCGGCGAGCCCCTGAAGGTCGGCGGCGAGCCGGCGAGCATTGCCGTGGGCGACAACGCCGTTTGGGTCGCAAACGGTGGCGACGGAACACTGAGCCGAATCCAGCCTTCCTAGCCCGTCACTGATGCATTGGGTAGCCCCTGGGCTACCAAACTCATCACTCGGTGGTCCGGAACTCGATCTCGCGGAGCACCCTGGCAGGCACGCCCGCCGCGATCACGCCGGGGGGCAGGTCGTCGACGACCACCGAGTTGGCGCCGATCACGCACCGCTCCCCGATCTCGACCCCGCTGGTCACCACGCACCCGACCCCGAACCAGCAGTTCGACCCGATCCGCACCGGGCCCTGCGAGCTGAACCCCTGCCAGGTCACCGGCTTGTCGGGATCGTCGTAGCGGTGGTCCGCGTCGCTGACGAAGCAGTTGTTGGCGAACATCACGTGGTCTCCGATCTCGATCCGGTCGAGCGCCGCGAGCATCGTGTTCTTGTTCAGGAAGCACCCGCGCCCGACCTCGATCCGCGCCTGCGGGGAGAGCGTCAGCCAGCACCCGGGCTCGAGCAGCGTCCCCTCCCCCACCACCAGCCTTCCCTCGTCGAGTGCCTCCAGGACCTCGCCGTCGATCGGGAAGCGGATGAAGGCGCCGGCCCGCGCCATGTGCCGGTTGATCCGCCACCGGCGCCTCAAGCCCCGGTTGCGCTCGTACCAGCGGCGCTTGACCCACCACAGCCGCCACCCGCTCTGGTCCGTCATCCGCCCGACGCTCAGGCGGCGACCGGCTCGCGGCTGCGGCCGCGGGTCCGTCGCGGGGCCGGCGCGGGCTCGAGCAGGTCGCGCAGGAACTGGCCCGTGTAGGACGCGTCGATCGACGCCACCTCCTCCGGGGTGCCGGTGGCGACGACCTCGCCCCCCGCCTCCCCGCCCTCCGGCCCGAGGTCGATGAGGCGATCGGCCGACTTGATCACGTCGAGGTTGTGCTCGATCACGACCACGGTGTTGCCCGCGTCGACCAAGCGCCCGAGGACCTCAAGGAGCCGCTGCACGTCGGCGAAGTGGAGGCCCGTCGTCGGCTCGTCGAGGATGTACAGGGTGTCGCCGGTGGCGACCTTGGACAGCTCGGTCGCGAGCTTGATCCGCTGCGCCTCGCCGCCCGACAGCGTCGTCGCGGGCTGGCCCAAGCGGATGTAGTCGAGCCCCACGTCGTGACGCGTCCGCAGGCGGCGGTTGATCTTCGGGATGTGGGCGAAGAACTCGCACGCCTCCTCGACGGACATGTCGAGCACGTCGGCGATCGTCTTGCCCTTGAAGCGGATCTCGAGCGTCTCGCGGTTGTA
>JBOGZH010000093.1:0-4810 GCA_050697095.1 Solirubrobacterales bacterium | reverse complement strand
CAGCGCGCACAGCGCGCAGAGCGCCAGCGCCAGCAGGACGGCGGCCCTGCGGCGCGCGTGGTCGTTCACGACGGAGGCCGGCACGCTCCCAAGCTAGCCCGCCTCCCTGCGGCGCCCCGGCCATGGGCGGGCGATTGCAGCTAGTCTTGCGCCCGTGAGCATGAAGGCCGACTTCAACGCCGAGGAGTGGTCGCTCGTCCTCGAGGGGCCGCCGGTCGCGGGGATGGTCGTGATGACGGCGCACCGCGGCGGCACGATCCGCGAGGCCGTCTCGATGGGCAAGGCCTACACCGAGGCCCAGAAGGAGCAGAGCGCCCAGCTCGTGCAGGAGATCGTCTCCGCGCGTCCCGACTTCGACCGCGGCCGCTACAAGACGCCCGAGGAGCTTCGCGAGCGGGGCCTGACCCGGATTCGCGAGGCGGTCAACCTGCTCGAGCGCAAGGCCACCCCCGAGGAGGTCAGCGAGTACAAGCAGTTCATCCTCGACGTCGCGAACACCGTCGCCAACGCGAAGAAGGAAGGCGGCGTGCTCGGGATCGGCGGCAAGCCGGTGAGCGAGGAGGAGAAGCGCGCGATCGACGAGATCGCCCAGACCCTCGGCACCGAGCCGCCCGCTAGCCCGTAGGCGCGAGCGGCTTGTCGTACGCGGTGTAGAGGATCCGGCCGCGGCCGCCGAACGACTCCGCGAACCGCCGCGAGGCGAGATTGTGGTCGTTGACCGGGTAGTAGAGCGCGCCGCCGAGCCCGAGCTCCTCGTAGCGGCGGTACAGCGTCGCGGCGAGCGTGTGCCCGATGTGCTTGCCGCGCTGCGAGTCGAGCACCCCGATCGCGATCAGCCCGGCGCGCTCGTAGCGCCTCGCCCGAAGCATCATGCGCAGGATCTGGAGCGGTCCCATCCTGCCCTTGAACGAGCGGAAGAGCGGCGTCCAGTCCGGCAGCCCGAAGCAGAACCCCGCTCATGCACGACCGGTATATCAACTCGACCCCCGGTGTCCAGGGCGCGCAGACCCGGCGGATGCCCCGCGCTAGCCTGGCAGCGGATGCCCGACCCGATCCCGGTCAACATCCACATGCTGCGCGCGAAGGGCTCCGAGGTGAGGAGCGCTTCTACGGGATCGAGGCGACGATGCGCGACAACTCGGGCAACTGGTTCAGCATGACCCAGCCGAGCGAGGAGTACGCGAGCAGGCAGGGTTAGCGCGCCACCGACCGCTCGCGCTCAGGGCGCCAGGAGGACCTCCAGGAACGCTTCGGTGACCTTCTCGTAGCCCGAGTCGTCGGGGTGCAGGCAGTCCTGGCCGCCCACCCAATCCTCCGGCCCGAGGTCGCCGAACGCGTCCGCCACCTCGACGCCGTGGTCGCCGACGACGTCGCGCATGATGTCGTGGAGGCCCTGCGGCACCGGGGGACCGCCCTCGAGCACGAGGTCCGCGAGCTGGACGGCCCCGGGCACCCCGCCCAGGAAGCAGGTCGCGATCGGGTTGTCGTATGTGCCGATCACGATCCTCGCCTCATCGCCGGCCGCGGCCCGCAGCGCGGACAGCGCCTGGTCGAGATCGCTGCGGTAGGCGGCGAACTCCGCCTGGATCGTCTGCAGGCACTGCGCCGACAGACCGCCGATGCAGGCGGCGATGATCGGGTTCGTGACGTCGTTGCCGCCGATGTGCAGCGTGACCACCTCGACGTCGTCGCGCGGATTCGCGTCGGCGTTGCGCGACTCCAGAAGCTCCGTCGCGTCGGGGAGCTGGCGCTGAATCAGGGTCGGCGTCGTGGCGCCACCGACCGCGAGGTTGACGAGCTGGAGCTGCTTGCAGTGGTCACGGGCCTCCTCCGCAATGGCGGGGAGACAGTCGTAGCGCTCCTGGAGCTCCCGGTGGAGCTGAGGGACGTAGCCGTTTTCAGCCGGGGCCGTCGCGCCGAAGCCGAACGCCCAGGAATCGCCGAGCGAAAGCTGGACCGGCTGCCCAGGCACCGTGTCGGGCTTTGCGGCGGCGGCGGGCGCCGCGCTCACGGCTGCGACCAGCAGCGCCATGGTCACCAACACGATCGACGGTGTACGCATATCGCGACCTCCCTGTCCGGGACCCCCTTACCACGGCGGATCGTAGCTCAGGTCAGCTCGTCGAGCTGCGCCTCCCCCCGCGCCAGCTGGGCGGCGAGCTCGTCCCCGGTGATGCCCGGAACGACGCCAAGTGAGTCCACTATGAGGTTCGCCCGGGTGATCAGGAGTGCGAACTCGTCGCTGCGCTGTATCTCGTCGAGCTTGTCGCCCTCCCCCTGAAGGATCGCGAAGCCGTTGAGATCGCCTCCGTGGGGGTTCAGGAACACGACCTGCAGGCTCTCGATCTTGCCCTCGCTCTGCAGTCGCCCCCAATACTCGACGCTCTCCTGGAAGACGCTCTGCGCCTTTCGTTCACGGCCCCTGACCGGGTTTCCCCAACCCAGGAACAGGATCGAATCGGCCATCTGAATCCTCCTCGCCTCGTCCGCTTTTCGCCGTCGCTCTTCGCCGTTCACAGCGTAGGCGTGCTCGATCCCCCGTGTCAACAGGTTCAGCGCGACCCGAGCGGGGCGAGGAGCACGCGACGCCGAGGGGCTCGTCGCAGCTCAGCTCACCCGGAACGGGAGCTCCGAGATCGTCTGGTTTCCGCTCTTTTCGATCGTCTGGATTTCGACCTTGTACTCGATGCCGGGTTCCAGGAACTCGGGCGAGATCGTGACGCTGGTCTGCGGGGCGGGGAGGTCGGCGTTGAACACGCGCAGCGGATCCTCTCGCTCGACGATCACCCGGTAGCCCTCGATGTCGATCCCGGGCTCGGGAACCGGTGCCCATCTGGCGACGACGTCGTCCCGGGGCACGGTCTCCCCGGCCGCGGGGGAGATGATCTCGGGCCCGGCGGGGATGTCATGGGACAGCTTCGCCTTGCCGACCAGCTTCCTGCCCTCGATCGTTCTGCCGGCGAAGCTGTACTTCCCCTCCGGGAAGCGCTTCTTGAACTTGTTCAGAGGGAGCTCGGAGAACTCAGGCTCGTTGGTCTCCGAGAACAGCTCGGTGAGCCCGAAGTTCTTCAGGCGCCCCTTGGCGTCGACGTCGAGGATCCTCCGCCCGCCCGGCCTCGAGACCGTCATCGACCTCCAGGGCTCGCCGTCGAGGAAGACCTGCAGCCCCGCGTCGCCGTCCGTGTCGTTGACCTCGACGATCATCGTCGCCTCCTCGAGCCGGATCGTCTTCTTCGCCGCATCCGCGGGCGGGTCCGAGCTCGACCGTGCGACAGCGGTGATCGCGACTGCGAGTGACAGCGCTCCGAGCAGGGCGATGCCGGGTGCGTGAAGGCGCCTCGTCATTGGAACCAACTCCTTCTTGGTTGCTCATCGCCGATCGCGGCGATGGACTTGCCGATCTGCGAGTCGACGCTAGGCGCCGAGTCTGAGAGGGCGATGAGAGCGCCAGGGACGATGAGCCCGAACGCCGCGGCCCTTACCATGGGGGCGTGGCCACCCTGCCACAGCTCGATCCTCCCGGGGTGGCGGAGGTAGGCGGACGACTGCGGGACAACATCCGGCAGGCGCTCAAGGTGCGGGACGAGGTGGTGCAAAACCTGCTCGTCGCGGTGCTCGCCGCCGGGCACGTCCTGATCGAGGACTACCCGGGGGTCGGAAAGACGGCGCTGGCGCGCGCGCTCGCGCGCTCGGTCGACGCCGAGTACGCGCGCGTGCAGTGCACCGCCGACCTCCTCCCGGCCGACGTGGTCGGCACCAACGTGTTCGACCAGCAGGCGGCGGAGTTCGAGTTCCACCCCGGGCCGGTGTTCGCGAACGTCGTCCTGGTCGATGAGATCAACCGCGCCTCGCCGAAGACGCAGTCGGGCCTGCTCGAGTGCATGCAGGAGCGCCGCGTGACGATCGACCGCGAGTCGCACGAGCTCGCGCGGCCGTTCCTGGTGATCGCGACCCAGAACCCGATCGAGTACGAGGGCACCTATCCGCTTCCCGAGGCGCAGCTCGACCGCTTCATGGTCCGGCTCGCGCTCGGCTATCCGAGCGCCGACGACGAGGCGGACATGTTCGCCGCCCACGCGGGGCGCGACCGGGTGCGCGACCTCGAGCCCGTCGCCGAGGTGGGGACGGTGCTCGCCGCCCAGGCGGCCGTCGCGGCGGTGCACGGGAGTGAGCCGCTGCGCCGCTACATCGTCGCGATCTGCGAGGCGACCCGTGAGCACGCCGGCGTCGAGCTCGGCGCGAGCCCCCGGGCAGGGCTGATGCTTTTCCAGGCCGCGAAGGCGCTCGCCGCGCTCGAGGGCCGCGACCACGCGCTCCCCGACGACGTCCAGGCGCTCGCCGCCTCGGTGCTCGCCCACCGCCTCCTGCTCGGACCCGGCGCGGTCGACGAGGAGCGCGAGGCGGTGGTCCGCGACGTGGTGGAACGCGTCCCCGCCCTCTGAGGAGTCGGACGTGGCCGGCGCGCGCTCGACGATCAAGCTCACGGCGGCGCTGGTGGTCGCGGGGCTGTTCTTCGACTCCCCCGCGCTGCTCGTCCCGGGGATCGCGTTGGTGGCGCTGGTCGGCGGGGCATGGGCCTGGGTTGTGCTGGCGGCGCGCTCGGCGCAGGTGGAGCGGCCCGAGGGGCCGCCGAGCGTCGTCGAGGGCGAGCCCTACCCGCTCCGGATCCTGATTCGGCGCGGCGTCGTCCCGCCGCGCGGCGAGCTCACCGACCCGCTGCTCGATCGCCCGGTGCCGGTCGGCGCGCTCGCCCGCGAGCGCGTCAGCCAGGTGAGCCTCTCGATCAGCTTCCCGCGGCGCGGGCGCCGGC
>JBOGZH010000092.1:0-8047 GCA_050697095.1 Solirubrobacterales bacterium | reverse complement strand
CCTGCGGGAGGCCCGCCCGAGCGCCGCGCCGCGCCCGCGCCGGCCGATCGACGAGCAGCGCCCGCCGGCGCCGTGGGGCTCGTTCCCGCTCGTCGAGCTCGTCGTGCTGGTGGCGATCGTGATGCTGATCGGGGGGTTCGTCGTCTCCGGGACCCAGGGGGCGGTGATGATCGGAACGGGGCTGGTGCTCGGTTCGCTCGCCGGTCTGGAGCTGGCGGTGCGCGAGCATTTCGCCGGATACCGCTCGCACACGCTCCTGCTCGCCGCAGCCGCCGCGATCGCCGTCCTGGGGATCCTGTTCTTCCTCGCGCCGTCGGCGCTGCCGCCGCCGCTCCGAATCGGGGCCGCCGCGGCCGTTTTCGCCCTTGCCGCGTGGTGGCTGACGGGCGTGTTCAGGCGACGCTCGGGCGGGCTTGCCTTTCGGGTCGGCGGTTTTCGCGAGAGATGAGAAACGCAAGAGCCCGGGGCGCGGGCCCCGGGCTCTCGGATGTGGCTGGGGTGATCCCCGGCGGGAAGGCTTCAGCTAGGGCGCACGGCCTTCGCCTCGAGTCTCCGGGCCAGCTCGCCCCGCTGGCGGACGGTCAGCCTGCCAAGCTCGCGGTTCTCGTTCACAGCGAGCGGGATGAGGAACTTCCTGACGCGTGTTCGACCCCAGCGGCGCTGACTCCTCAGGAGCTCGCTCACGGTCATGGTCTCCACCTCCGAGGGGCAGAGCCGGACAACGTCCGCTGCGCTCGCGGTGCCCGTGTTGATCTCGCGCTTCAGCGCGGCCCGGGCAAGCCGGATCTGGTTCGCGTGCGCGAGTGCGCGCATGTGTTGGGGCAGCTGGGCAGGGGCAGCTGTCGCTGCAGCTTCCATCGTCACTCCTCCTCGAGTGGTGGGCGATTTCCCAGGGGGATATCTGTGCCGTGCGACCCCGGCGGCGTCGAGCCGTGGAGGGCGACGAGAGATTCCATTCCCCCCGTCCGCTCCCTGCCCCGGGTGCGTCCGGCGCGTCGCAAAGCTATGCATCGGCGGGACCGCCGTCAACCGCGAACGCTCGCTCGCCGGGGTGGACGTTCGCTATGAGCATGCTTTTCTTGCCCGCTCGCTCTTGTGCACGGTTGGACAAGACGAAACTCCCCTAACCGGGGGATGGAATCATTCCGCTCGCGTACTCAGCTCCCGCTCGCTCGCACTCAGATAACTGGCAGCCTTGCTCGCTCGCTCCCGCCTCCGCCGCGAGCGGGTTGGGTTTGGTTCAGCGTTTAGGGAGGTCGGGGAACTGCTCGATCGTCCGGGCGAAGATCTCCAGCGCGCGATCGAGGTGCTCGCGCTCGTGGGTCGCCATCAGGCTGGTCCGGAGCAGCGCTCCGGCCGGCGGCACGGCGGGGTGAAGCGCGACGTTCGTGTACACGCCGGCATCGAACAGCGCCTTCCACAGCGTCACCGCCTGCCAATCCTCCCCGACCACGACCGGGACGACCGGGGTGATCACCTCGCTTCCGTCCGGAAGCGTCGTCGGCTCGACCACCCGCAGGCCCAGCTCGGTCAGGCCGCGGTGCAGATACGCGGCGTTGTCGAGGAGGCGCGCGTACAGCGGGCCTCCCTCGTTGCGGCAGATCCGCACCGCCTCCAGGGCGGCGCCGACGGCGGCGGGGACGGCCGCGGCGGTGAAGAGGAACGCGCGTGCGGCGATCCGCAGATACTCGATCACGTCGGCGGGGCCGACGATGAAGCCGCCGCACGAGGCGAGGCTCTTCGAGAAGGTGCCCATCCGCAGCTCGACGCGATCGGCGAGCCCGAACAGCTCGCAGGAGCCCGTCCCGCGTTCCCCCAGAACCCCGACCGCGTGCGCTTCGTCGACCATCAGCCGCGCGCCGTAGCGCTCGGAGAGCTCCACGATCTCCGGAAGGGGGCAGATGTCCCCCTCCATCGAGAACACGCCGTCGACCACCACGAGCACGCCACCCCCGTCCGAGGCGGCTCGCTCGAGCATCCGCTCCAGCTTGTCCATCCTGTTGTGGCGGAAGGGCCGCAGGCGCGCACCGGATAGGCGGCAGCCGTCGAGGATCGAGGCGTGGTCACCCGAGTCGCAGACCACCGTGTCGCCGGGCTCCAGGATCGTCCCGATCGAGCCCAGGTTGGCCTGGTAGCCGGTGGTGAACACGATCGCGTCGTCTGAGCCCATCCACTCGGCGATCTCCCGCTCGAGCTCGGTGTGCAGGGGAATCGTGCCGTTCAACAGCCGCGATCCGGTGAGCGCCGTCCCGTATCGCTCCAGCGCGTCGCGGGCCGCCCCCTTCACCCGCTCGTCTCCCGTCAGGCCGAGGTAGTTGTTCGACCCGAGCATGATCGTCTCGCGGCCCTCCATCTCGACGACCGGGCCGGCCGCGGACTCCAACAGCCGGAAGTAGGGGAGGAGGTCGGCCTCCCTGGCCGCGGCGAGCTGCTCGATGCGGTCGTGGCTCCGCGCCTTCTCGAAGACGTCCGTCGGGGTCGGCGTGGTGGCCTCGGTCACTGCGGAGAGTCTGGCATGTGATCCGATAGCTTGCGGCCGTGCAGGCCAAGCATCAATCGCGCGATCTGCAAGCAGATCGCGACACCCATCAAGCGCGCGATCTGGAAGCAGATCGCGCGGTCTCCGCCGGGGCCACGGGCAAGCTGACGGTGCGCCCGGTGCGTGGCCGGCGCGACCTGCGGCGATTCATCAAGCTTCCGTTTCGGCTCCACTCGGACCACGAGCTGTGGGTTCCCCCGCTGATCTCCGAGCGCCGCCGGTTCCTGGATCGCAAGCGCAACCCCTACTTCGATCATGCCGAGGCGGAGTTCTTCCTGTGCGAGCGGAACGGCCGTCCCGTGGGACGGATAACGGCCCAGATCGACCGCCGCTGGGACAAGTTCCAAGGCGGGAACGACGGCATGTTCGGGTTCTTCGAGTGCGAGAACGACCTCGCCGCCGCACGCGCTCTGGTCGGCGCGGCCGCGGAATGGCTGAGACAGAGAGGCCGCGAGCGGATGATCGGGCCGATGGACTTCACCACCAACGACGAATGCGGGCTGCTGGTTGAGGGATACGACCGCAAGCCGATGATCCTCGAGCCGTGGCACCCGCCGTACTACCGGGAGCTGATCGAGTCGCAGGGCCTCGGAAAGAGGATCGACCTGTGGATGTGGTGGCTCGAGATGGGCGACCTCAAGGAGGGCATGCAGTTTCACCCGATGATCCACGCCGCGGCGGAGCAGGCGACCAAAGAGCACGGCGTGGTGCTCCGCAGCATGCGCAAGGGGGACCTCGAGGCGGAGGTCCACCGCTTCATGGACATCTACAACGAAGCGTGGGGGGACAACTGGGGATTCGTCCCGATCACCGACGCCGAGGTTCGCTTCCAGTCCGAGAACCTGAAGCCGGTGCTCAGCGAGGACTGGGCGATGATCGCCGAGCGGGACGGCGAGGTCCTCGGCGCCGCGCTCACGCTGCCCGACATCAACCAGGTACTGGCGAAGATGGGGGGGCGGCTGGTGCCGCTCGGGTGGCTCAAATTCCTGCTGGGGCGCCGGAAGGTCGATCGGATCCGGGTGTTCGCGCTCGGGGTGAGGCCCGAGCATCAGCACCTCGGAGTCGCGGCGGCGCTGTTCGTGCGCCATCTCGAGGCGTCGGCGAAAACCGGGATACCGGCCGGGGAGATGGGCTGGATCCTGGAGACCAACGAGCCGATGAACCGCGCGATGGAGGGGATGGGCGGTCGCGTGGTCAAGAAGTACCGGCTCTACGAGTTGGCGCTCTGAATCATTCCCGCGACGTGCTCCGCTCCCGCGTCCGCCGTCGCGGGGTCTGTGGTGGCTTGCGCCGCCGTTAGACTCCGCCCCGTGAGCGCGAGGCTGTACAAAGGTGGGGGCGGGCGGGGAATTTGATGTTTGGGCCGAGCGCGAACGTCGGTGATGTGAGCGAGGAGCTGCTGGAGGCCGAGGCGGTCGAGGAGCCGGTCGCCCAGGGCGAGGTCGAAACCCCAACCCGTCCTCTCCCGGCCCGCCAGGAGCGGACGGAGGAGCTGGAGGCCTGGAAGGGCGAGGTCCGAACCGCGGCGATCGCCGCCGCCGGCGGTCTCGTCGCCGGCGTCGCGACGGTCGCCGCCGTGAACGCGGCCCGGGCGGTGGGATCGCGCAAACCCCGCTCGCGCCTGTTGCGCCGGGGATCGAAGCGGGAGCGCGCGGTCGATGTCGTCGCGAGCCGCTCGTTCTTGATCGACGTCCACGTGCTCGGCCGCTAGGTGCCTGGCGCAGAGCTGGAGGTCGAGGTGCGACCCGCGTGGCCGCACCGCCTTCCCTCGCGCGGGAGCCCTGACGGGACGACGCGCGCCCGCGGCGGCGTCCTCACCCGACTGCTTTATGTCGAGGAAACACCGGTCATCGTGCAGGTGTGGCGGCGACGCGACGGCACCTGCGTCCTGCGCGCGGTCAGCGACGCCGAGGAGCCCCCGCCCGAGGCGCTGAAGGTCGCGATCGGGCGGATGCGCTTCGCGCTCGGGATCGACGACGATCTCGGCGAGTTCTACGACGCCTTCCGCGGCGATCGCCTGCTCGCCCGCGCGATCCGGCGCCGGCCATGGATCCGTCCCCGTCGGAGCACCTCGCCGTGGGAGGCCCTCGCGTGGGCTGTGACCAGGCAGCTGATCGAGTCCCCCCGCGCGGCCGCGATCCAGCGCCGGATCGTGCGCCGCTGGGGGCCCGAGCTGCGTGAGCTGCGCGACGTTCCGAGCGCTGCGGCGATCGCGGGAGTGGCGCCCGCCGAGCTCGCGTCGATGGACCTCGCCCCGTCCCGGGCCGTGGCGATTGTCCGGATCGCCCGCGAGGTCGCGACCGGCAGGGCCGACCTGCGCGATCCGGACGCGGATCGCCGCCTCGTCGCGATCCCCGGGATCGGGACCTGGACCGTCCGCTGTCTCAGCCTGTTCGGACGCGGCGATCCGGACGCGTTGCCCTCCGGCGATCTCGGCTACATCAAGCTGATCGGGCGGCTGGCCGGCCTGGGGCGCCGCGCGACGATCGAGGAGGTGGAGGAGTTCTTCGAGCCCTACGCGCCCTTCCGGGGGCTCGCGGGGACCTTCATCCTCGCCACGTACCATGGGCTGGTCGCCGCCGGACCACCCCTGCGGAAGGCGGCCTAGTCCGGGATCTTCCCGGGCAGCAGATCGTTGGTCAGCAGCTCGCCGGTCGATGGGAGCGTCTCGATCAGGTCCTCGTCGACCATGAAGCCGGCGAACTCGCGCCACCGGGCGGGATCCATGAACCCGTAGGGCCGGCCGCCCTTGCTAGGGAGCAAGACGGGGAGCGTCTCGGCGACCTGCGCCCGGGTCAGCTTCGGGTCGAGGTCGTTGTTGGCCCGAAGCAACGCCGCCGTCGCGCCGCCGGGGTTCTCGGCCGCGTCACGCGTGCCGCGCTCCAGCGCAGCCAGGAAGAGGCGGATCGCCTCCGGGTCCTCGGTGACGCGCTCCCCGCTCGCGACGAGCACCAGCTCGTCATAGGTGGGAATGCCGAGCTCGTCGACGGGGACGACGGTGGGATCGTCGCCGCGCTCGGCGAGCTCCACGCCCTCGACGTTCCAGAACATCCCGAGCGTCGCGTCCACCTTCCCCGCGAGCAGCGGCGAGAGCAGGTTGAGGCCGACGTCGATCTGCTCCACGTCGTCATCGTTCAATCCCGCCGCCTCGAGGATCGCGCGCAGATAGGCGTCCTGATAGGGGATTCCGGCGGTCGCGACCCGCTTGCCATCGAGCTCGCGCGCGTCGCGGATCGACCGCTTGCCGAGCGAGACCAGCGAGGTGAGCGGCTCCCGCACGAGCGCTCCGACCGCGGTCACGTCGAGCCCCGCCTCGCGGGCGAGCATGACCTCGGGCTCGTAGGAGATCGCCAGGTCGGCGCGGCCGGCCGCCACCTGCTTGATCGGCGCGGAGGGGTCGGACGGGATCTGCGGCTCGACCTCGAGCCCGGCGTCCTCGAAGTAGCCGCGTTCGAGCGCCTCGTAGATCCCGGCGTGGTCCGGATTCGGGAACCAGTCGAGCGCGAGATCGAACCGCTCCGGCGTCGCGCCGCCCTCCCGGGGCTCCTCGCGCTCGCCGCACCCCGCGAGCAGCACGAGGATCGCGACCCCCACCGCGACGCCGACCCGGATCACCGGCCCCACCACGCGACCCGCCGCTCGAGCACGGACAGCAGCGCGAACAGCCCGACCGCAAAGACCGACAGCAGGACCACGGCGGCGAACAGCCGCGCGGTTTCGAGCTGTGCCGAGGCCTGGAGCATCAGGTGTCCGAGTCCCGAGTCGGAGCCCGCCCACTCTCCGAACACCGCCCCGATCACCGCGACCGCAACGGCGATCTTCGCGCCGCTGAACGCGTATGGCAGCGCGGAGGGCGCCTCGGCGCGGAGGAAGATCCGCGCGCGGCCGGCGTCGAGGGTGCGCATCAGCTTGGTCAGGTCGGGATCCACGGATCGCAAGCCGTCCAGGGTATTCACCGTGATCGGGAAGAAGCAGATCAGCGCGATGATCGCGAGCTTCGGGCCGATCCCGAACCCGAACCACACGACGAGGATCGGGGCGATGACGATGATCGGTACCGTCTGGGAGGCGACGAGCACCGGGTAGAACGCGCGCCGGAGCGTGTCCGAGAGATGAAGCGCGGTCGCGAACCCCAGCCCGGCGGCGACCGCGAGCGCGAAGCCGAGGACGATCTCCTGCAGCGTGACCCAGCCGTCCTCGGCGAGCAGCTCGCGATCGGTCCACAGGGCCTCGGCGATGTCGCTCGGCGCGGGAACCAGGAAGGGCTCGATGCGAAGCAGGTCGGCGAGCAGCTCCCACCGGGCGGCCAGTTCCCAGAAGCCGAGCGCCACGGCGACGAGCGCGAACGGCGCGAGGACGGCGCGGAGACGCGCTCCGGTGCTCACCGCGATCCCTCCGCGAGCGCCACCAGCGCGCGCTCGCGCAGCCCGGCGAACTCCGGAGAGGTGATCGCGGGCGGGCGCGGGCGGACGCGCGGGTTCGAGAACGACAGCTCCGCGACGGCGCGCCCCGGACGGGCGGAGAGCACCGCGACACGGTCCGATAGGTACAGGGCCTCCTCGACGTCGTGGGTGACGAGCACGACCGTGCGCGGTTCCGCGACCAGGCCCCCCGCGAGCCATTCCTGCATCTCGCCTCGGGTGAGCGCGTCGAGGGACGCAAACGGCTCGTCGAGCAGCAGCACCGGCTTGCCGGCCATCAGCGTGCGCAGGAACGCGACCCGCTGGCGCATCCCGCCCGACAGCTCGCCTGGCCGGGAGCGCTCGAAGCCCGCGAGCCCGAAGCGCTCGAACAGCGGGGCGGTGGCGCGCCGCGCGTCGTCGCGCCGGGCGCCGCGGTTTCGCAGCGCCAGGGCCGCGTTGTCGATCGCGGACAGCCACGGGAACAGCAGGTCGCGCTGCGGCATGTACGCGCAGCGGGCGAGGCGCTCGCCGGCGGCGGTGGCGCCCCCGACCGCGATCCGGCCCCGGGTGGACTCGCGCAGCCCGGCGATCAGCTCGAGCAGGGTCGACTTCCCACACCCCGACGGCCCGACGATCCCCAGCACCTCGCGCGGGCCGGCAGCGAGGTCGAGGCCCGCGATCGCCCGCAGCGCGCCGAACGAGTGCTCGAGCCCCTCGATCGCGAGCGCGGTCCCCGCGTCCGCGGGCAGGCCCGGCTGTGAAATCGAATGAGGCTCCGCTGCGGGAGCCTCTGGGGTGGTCTGCATGCTCCCTCCGCGCGAATTACCGCACAGGTTCGAAGGGTCAGCGCCAGGTGGTTGGGGGCCAGAGGCGCTATCTCAGCCCGCTCTCCTGCGAGCCCCCCTGTGTTTCTTACACGCACAGTCTACCCGGCGCAGGGGGGACCCGCCGTCAGTCGACCGGCGGTGCGCCGCCCGCGACGACGTTGACGAAGCCCTCGAGGTGCTTCGTGGTCCAGCACTCGAATGCGCCGTCGCAATACCGCTCGTAGGCGGCCATCACCGAGTCGCCGTAGTTCCAGTACAGGCGCGGCTCGGGGTTGAGC
>JBOGZH010000091.1:0-3532 GCA_050697095.1 Solirubrobacterales bacterium | reverse complement strand
AGGTGGAGACGATCGCGGTCCCCATCCCGCCGAGGACGCGAGGGACCTCGGTCCTGTCCACGTAGCGGCGCCGGCCCGGACGGGAGACCCGTTCCATGCCGATGATCACGGGCTCGCGATCCTCGGTGTACTTGAGCTGGATCCTGATCGTCTCGCCGACTGGGTTCGGCTCGACCGAGAAGTCGCTGATGTAGCCCTGCTCCTTGAGGATGCGGCTCATCTCCTTCTTCAGCCGCGACGCGGGCACCTCGACCTCGCGGTGCTCGGAGGTGAGCCCGTTGCGGATCCTCGTCAGGTAGTCGGATACGGGGTCGGTGAGAGTCATCGGCCCGCTACTACCAGCTCGACTTGGTCATTCCGGGGACATAGCCCTTGTGCGCGGCGTCGCGCAGGCACAACCGGCAGAGCCCGAACTTGCGGTAATAGGCCCGCGAGCGCCCGCAGCGCTTGCAGCGGTTGTAGCCGCGGGACTTGTACTTGGGCTTCCGCTTCTGCCTGACGACCTGTGAGGTCTTCGCCATCTACTCGGATTCCTTCTTCTCGTCGCTTTCCTCGGCTTGCTTGGCGTCGCCCTCCGGGGCTCCCTCGCCCTCCTCCTCTTCCTCGCGCGTCTTGCGCTCGTAGGCCTCGGGGTTCTCCTCCTTGAGCTGCTCGAGCGCGGCCTGCTCGGCCTCCGCGCGCTGACGGGCCTCCTCCTTGCGCCGCTCCTCCTCCTCGGCGGCCGCGACGTCCTCCTCGCCGGGGCGACCCTCGGCCGAGAACGGCAGCCCCAGACCGCGCAGGAGCTCGAAGGCCTCCTCGTCGGTCCTCGCCGTGGTGGTGATCGTGACGTCGAGGCCGCGGACCTCGTCGATCGAGTCGTAGTCGATCTCGGGGAAGATCAGCTGCTCGCGGATCCCGACCGAGTAGTTCCCGCGGTTGTCGAAGGAGCGCGGGTTGAGCCCGCGGAAATCGCGGATCCGGGGGATCGCGACCGAGATCAGCCTGTCGAGGAACTCCCACATCCGGGCACGCCGCAGCGTGACCGCGACGCCGACCGGCATCCCGGCGCGGATCTTGAACGAGGCGATCGACTTGCGGGCGCGGCGCACGCTCGGACGCTGGCCCGTGATCGTCGCGAGCTGCTCGGTGGCCGCCTCGATCGGGTCGCTCGACCGCGTCGCCTCGCCGATCCCCATGTTGAGGGTGACCTTCTCGACCCGTGGAGCCTCCATCACGCTGCCGTAGCCGAACCGCTCCATCAGCTGCGGAAGCACCTCCTCGCGATAGCGCTCGCGGAGCCGAGGCGGCGGCGCTGCCTGTGCCTGTGCCGTCGCTGCTTCCATCAGCCCTCGAGCTCG
The DNA here is from genome assembly GCA_050697095.1 of Solirubrobacterales bacterium. Lineage (GTDB taxonomy): Bacteria > Actinomycetota > Thermoleophilia > Solirubrobacterales > 70-9 > DASPWW01. The sequence continues at coordinate 2,192 of JBOGZH010000091.1, read as the reverse complement.
GTCCCGGTTCGCTTCGCGACGCGCTTGCGCCTGCCGTCCTCGCGCACGATGCCCACCCGGGTCGGCTTGTTGTCGCTCGGGTCGAGGAGCATCACGTTGGAGATGTCGATCGGGCCCTCCTTCTCGATGATCCCGCCGGCCTCGCCCCCGCGCTGTGTGTCCTGCACCGAGCGCGGCCGCTGGTGCCGCTTGACGATGTTCAGGCCCTCGATGTAGACGCGGCGCCGCTTCGGGTCGGTGCGCAGCACGCGGCCGGACTTGCCGCGGTCCTTGCCGCCCGTCACGACCACCTGATCGTCCTTTCGAATCCTCATCCGCTTCATCACAGGACCTCGGGCGCCAGCGAGACGATCTTCATGAAGTTGTGCTCGCGGAGCTCGCGGGCCACGGGGCCGAAGATCCGGGTGCCGCGCGGGTTGCGCATCGGGTCGATCAGCACGGCGGCGTTCTCGTCGAATGAGATGTAGGTGCCGTCGGGGCGCCCGAGCTGCTTGCGGGTGCGCACCACCACGGCCTGCACGACCTCGCCCTTGCGGACGGCGCTTCGGGGCGTCGCCTGCTTGACGGTCGCGGTGATCACGTCTCCCACCCCGGCGTAGCGGCGGTGATGCCCGCCCTTCACCCGGATACAGAGGATCTCCCGTGCGCCGGAGTTGTCCGCGACCCTGAGCTTGGTCTCCTGCTGGATCATCGGGCGCGCTCCACGATCTCGAGCAGCCGCCAGCGCTTCGTGCGCGACAGCGGCCGCGTCTCGATCACCCTCACGACATCACCCTCGTTCGCCTCGTCGCGCTCGTCATGCACGTGCACGGTGTTCGATCGCCGCATCACCTTCTCGTAGGTGGGATCGCGGCGCGCACGCTCGATCCGCACCGTGATCGTCTTCGCGGCCCTGTTGGACACCACCGTCCCCAGGCGCACCTTGCGCTTTCCGGGGACGCGCTCGGCCGGGGGTGTCCCGGTTCGCGGCTCGCCGCTGCGCCCCCTCAGCCGCCGCCGGTGACGACCGCGCTGCGCGGCGGCGTGGCCACGACGCTCACGACGCTGCGCGGCCCGCTCCTCCGGGCTGAGCTGCGGACCGGCGGGACCACTCGCGCGCGAGCGCTCGAGCTTGCGCCGTTGCTTTGGAGCGAGCACATCTGGCTGTGCCTCTTCGGCGGGCGCCTCCGCCTCCTCGGCAGGAGCGTCCGCATCCTCGGCCGCGTCCTCCTGGGCCTGCGGCTCCTCCGTGGTCGCCTCGGCGGAGGCCTCCTCGGCCTCCTGCTCGGTGCCCTCTGTCTTCTCGTTCTCGGTCTCTTCGGCCATCAGCGCTTCAACTCCGCATCGAGGTCGATCCCGCGCTCGCGCGCCACGGTGAGCAGCCGCGCGACGTCGCGCCGCGCCTCGCCGATCCGGGCGGTGTTCTCCAGCTCTCCGGTCGCGTGGCGGAAGCGCAGGCTGAACTCCTCCTCGCGGGCATCCTTGAGCTTCTCGACCACCTCGTGGTCGTCGAGGGCGTGCGCCTCCGCGGCCCTCATTCGACCGCCCCCTCACGTCGCACGATCTTGGTCTTCACCGGCAGCTTGTGTCCCGCGAGACGCATCGCGTCGCGGGCAAGCTCGTCGTCCACACCCGCGAGCTCGAACATGATCCGTCCCGGCTTCACCACCGCGACCCAACCCTCGGGATTGCCCTTGCCGGAACCCATCCGGGTCTCGGCGGGCTTCTTCGTGTAGGGCTTGTCGGGAAAGACCGTGATCCACACCTTCCCGCCGCGCTTGATCTTTCGAGTCATCGCGACGCGGGCGGCCTCGATCTGGCGGTTGGTGATCCAGCCGCGCTCCAGCGCCTTGAGGCCGTACTCGCCGAAGGCGACCGTGGTGCCGCCCTTCGAGTTCCCGCGCATCCGGCCGCGCTGCTGCTTGCGGTACTTGACCCGCTTCGGCATCAGCATGAGCGGTGCCTCCTTCCGGCACGGTCCCGCTCAGCCGAGCGAAAACCGAGCTGGGCAAGGACGCAGGGCGCAGCCTTTGCTTGCGGCAAAGGCAAGCCCGAGGACGCAGACCCAGCGACGCTATTCGCCGTCGTCCGCGTGCGTGGAGTCGTGGAATCGGTCATCTAGGTGGCCAGGCGGATCTCGATGTCCACGCCGGCCGGCAGGTGATCGAGGCGCTGGAGCGAGTCCACCGTCTTCGGCGTGGGCTGGTGGATGT
>JBOGZH010000090.1:0-5622 GCA_050697095.1 Solirubrobacterales bacterium | reverse complement strand
GCTCGGCGACGCGCGCGGGGGAGGCGCCGCGAAGCGGCGCCGAGGGGGCGAAGCCCCCATGGCGCACGCGGCCATGGAACAGCTCATCTAGCAGCTCCAGCTTGACCCGAGCCCTGATCCTCTCCTGGGAGTACCCGCCCCTGATCGAGGGGGGGCTGGCGCGGCACGTGCGAAAGCTCTCCGAGAGCCTCGCGGAGCTCGGCACCGAGGTGCACGTCCTGACGCGGGGTGGGGAGGAGTCGCCGCCCGAGGAGCTCGTCGCCGGCGTCGCGATCCACCGCGTCCGCGAGCCGACCCGGCCGAGGGAGCTGGGCGAGTTCGTCGCCTGGGTGGAGCGGATGAACGCCGACATGCTCGCCGCCGGCGTGGAGCTCGGGGACCGCTACGACTTCGACCTCGTGCACGGCCACGACTGGCTCGTCGCCGCCGCCTGCGACCACCTCGCGAAGCGATATGACTCGCCGCTCGTGACGACGATCCACGCGACGGAGCACGGCCGCCACCAGGGCTGGGTTGACACCCACCCGCAGTCCTACATCCACGGCGTGGAGCGCTGGATCACGAACCGCTCCGACCGCGTGATCGCGTGCTCGTACTACATGCGGGAGCAGATCGCCGACATCTTCGGGGTCGAGGAGGAGCGCGTGACCGTGATTCCGAACGGGATCGACCCGGAGGAGCTGCAGCCGCCTGACGCCCCGGCGCTGGCGCGGTTGCGCTCGGAGTTCGCCGCGCCGGAGGAGCACCTGGTGCTGCTCGTCGGCAGGCTCGTGTACGAGAAGGGCTTTCAGATCGCGCTCGAGGCGATGCCGGCGCTGATCGAGCGCCTGCCCAAGACGCGGTTCATCGTCGCCGGCTCCGGGACGCACGAGGCGGAGCTGCGGCGCCAGGTCACCGATCTCGGGCTCGGCGATCACGGCACGTTCGTGGGCTGGATCGGCGACGACGTGCTGCACTCGCTGTACCGGATCGCGGACGTCTGCGTGGTGCCATCGATCTACGAGCCCTTCGGGCTCGTCCCGCTGGAGGCGATGGCCTCGGGCTGTCCGTGCATCGTCGCCGACACCGGCGGGCTGCGCGAGGTCGTCCCCCACGGCGGCGTGGGGTTGCGCTTCCGTGCCAGGGATCCCGCCGATCTGATCGAGGTCACCGCCCGGGTGCTCTCTGACGCGGATCTCGGTCGCCGCCTCGTCGCCGAGGCGCACGAGCACGTGCGGGGCTTCGACTGGCTCGACGTCGCGGAGCGGACCTCCGCGACCTACGAGAGCCTGCTCAGGCCCCAGTTCTCCCTTCGCGGCGAACCACCAAGAGGTTGATTCCCCCAAGCGCCGGCATCTGTGGCTGATCAGCGTGGCGGAGAACCTGACCCGACAGATCCTCGCCGAGCACCTCGTCGATGGCGAGCTTCGACCCGGCGAGGCGATCTCGCTGCGCGTCGATCAGACGCTGACGCAGGACGCCACGGGGACGATGGCCTTCATGCAGTTAGAGGAGCTAGGAGTTCCGCGCGTGCGGGTGGATCAGGCGGTGCAGTACATCGACCACAACGTCATCCAGCTCGACTACAAGAACCCCGACGACCACCGCATGCTGCAGGCGATGTGCGCGAAGTACGGCGCGCACTTCTCACGCGTCGGCAACGGGATCTGCCACTACGTCCACGTCGAGCGCTTCGCCAGGCCCGGGGGGGTGCTGGTCGGCTCGGACTCGCACACGACGACGAGCGGCGCGCTGGGGATGATCGCGATCGGGGCCGGCGGGCTCGATGTCGCCGTCGCGATGGGCGGATACCCCTACGCGATCGCGTGTCCCGAGGTGGTGGAGGTCCACCTCTCCGGCGAGCTCGCGTTCCCCTGGGTCCAGGCGAAGGACGTGATTCTCGAGCTGCTGCTGCGGCTGGGCGCGAGCGGCGGCAAGAACAAGGTGTTCGAGTTCACGGGCCCGGGCGTGTCGACCCTTTCGGTACCCGAGCGGGGGACGATCGCCAACATGATCGCCGAGCTCGGCGCCACCTCGGCCGTGTTCCCGCCCGATGCGCAGACAAGGGATTGGCTTCGCCGCCAGCAGAGGGAGGGGCATTTCGCGGAGCTCGCGCCGGACCCCGGCTGCTCGTACGACGATCGCGTCGAGATCGAGCTCTCCGAGCTCGGCCCGCTGGTCGCCAAGCCGCAGAACCCGGACAACGTCGCTCCGGTCGAGGAGCTCGCCGGCACCGAGGTCGCGCAGGTGTGCATCGGCTCCTCCGTCAACTCCGGCTACGCGGACCTGGCGCTCCCCGGTGCGGTGCTGGCGGATCGCGGGGGTGGGATCGTCCACCCCAGCGTCGCCGCGACCGCGACGCCCGGATCGCGGCAGATCCTCTCCGCGATAGCGGAGTCCGGCGTCTACGCGCAGCTGATGGAGGGCGGAGTGCGGATGCTCGAGCCGGTCTGCGGCCCGTGCGTGGGGATGGGCCAGGCGCCGCCGACGAACGCGAACTCGCTGCGGACCTTCAACCGCAACTTCCCTGGCCGCTCGGGCACCCCCCGGGACAGCGTGTATCTGTGCTCTCCGGCGGTCGCCGCAGTATCGCTGCTCAGGGGGCGGATCGAGGACCCGCGCGAGTACGGCGAGCCGCCGGACCTGCTGCCGATGCCAGAGTTGAAGCCGTATCTCGAGGACCGGCACATCTTCCCCCCCGCCGACGTGGCCGAGGCGGAGCGGATCGAGATCCCGCGGGGGCCGAACATCAAGCGGCCGCCGCGCCACGAGCCGCCCCCCGCTTCGCTCTCGGGGCGCGTGGCCACGATCCAGGGCGATGACATCTCGACGGGCGATCTCGCCCCCGATGGGGTCACCGTGATGGCGTATCGCTCCAACGTTCCGGCGATCGCCGAGTTCACCCTTCAGCACCGTGACCCCGGGTTCCGGGAGCGAATCACCGATTGGGGCGGTGGGTTCATCGTCGCCGGGGACAACTACGGCCAGGGTTCCTCTCGCGAGCACGCCGCCCTGGCGCCGCTGCAGCTCGGTGTCACGGCGGTGTTCGCGAAGTCGTTCGCGCGCATCCACCGCCGCAACCTCGTCGCGCAGGGGATCGTCGCCCTGACCTTCAGCGATCCGGACGACTATGACCGCGCCGAGATCGGTCAGACATGGACGCTTCCGCAGCTTCGAGATGAGCTCGCCGGCGGCGGCGACGCGCTCACCGTCGAGGTCGACGGCTCAGGCGAACGGTTCTCCGCCACCCATGACTTCTCGGCCGAGGAGCGCCAGATACTGCTCGCCGGAGGATTGCTCAACCACCTGCGCCGGAATGGCGCCGGCGCCGAGCCGAGCCGCTGGGCCGAGCACGACGAGTCGGACCCCGACGACGGCGTCCAGCTGCGCGGCGAGCAGGGCCCCGGCGGCCACCACGGATAGCTGGGCGATCTCGCCTTTAACCCGTCGCGGCCTTGACATAGGCTGCGGGCGTCGTACCGCCGCCAGGTGGAAGCGCTGATCGACACCCGCGAGGAGTTCCAGGATCTGTGGGGGATCTACCTCCCGATCGGTGTCGCGGTCGCGGTGATCGTCTTCGCGCTCGTCTTCTTCACCCTCGTGCGCTACCGGCGCCGTGGGGACGAGCTTCCGCGCGGGCGCGAGGGCCCGCCGATCGTGGAGGGGCTGTACGCGCTTGTGCTCGCCGGGGTCGTTGTCTTTCTCCTCGCGATGACCTTCAGGACCGACGACGAGGTGACCGCCCTCTCCGCCGATCCCGGGGCCGAGGTCGACGTGACCGCGTTCCAGTGGGGGTGGCGCTTCACCTATCCCGGTGAGGAGGTGACGGTGGTCGGGGACGACCGGCGCCCGCCGACGCTCGTCGTGCCCACCGACACGACCGTGCGCTTCACGGTCGAGTCCCGTGACGTGATTCATTCGTTCTGGATCCCGGAGCTGCGGTTCAAGCGAGACGCGTTCCCCGACCGCGAGGACAGCTTCGACCTCAGCTTCGAGGAGGACGAGACGGTGGGTCGCTGCGCGGAGTTCTGCGGACTCGCCCACGGCGAGATGACGTTCGACGTGGTGGCGATGGCCGAGACCGAATTCCGCGACTGGCTGGAGACCCAGCGCCGCGCGGGGGAGATCCAGCACGGGGAACCAAGCTCGTGACCGTGGGGGCGGAGGTGGGCGCCGGGACGGCGGTCGCCAAGGCGCCGCCCGGCGGGCTGCTCGCCTGGGTCGCGACGACCGACCACAAGCGGATCGCGCTGCGCATGGCGATCGTCTCGCTCGGGTTCTTCCTCATCGGAGGGATCTTCGCGCTGGTGATGCGAAGCGAGCTCGCCGATCCGGGGCTCCAGCTCGTCGGGCGCGACACCTACAACCAGCTGTTCACGATGCACGGCACGACGATGGTCTTCCTCGTGCTGACGCCCCTGGCGCTGGCGCTCGCGGTGTACATCGTCCCGCTCCAGGTCGGCGCAGCAGACATCGCCGCCCCGCGCATCACGCTCGCCGGCCACTGGCTCGTGGTCGCCGGCGGTCTCACCATGTACTCGAGCTTTCTCACCGACCACGGGGCGGGGAAGGCCGGGTGGACCGCGTACTACCCGCTGTCGGGCGATTCGGCGACGCCAGGGACGGGGATGGACCTGTGGGTGATGGGCGTGATCCTGGTCGGCGTCGGGCTGACGCTCGTCGCCGCGTGTCTGCTCGCGACGATCATCAGCCTGCGGGCGCCGGGGATGACGATGCTGAGGCTGCCGGTGTTCAGCTGGACGATGCTCGCGACGGTGCTGATGATCGTGATGTCGGTGCCGGTGCTCGCGGTCGGGATGGCGCTGCTGCTCGCGGACCGGCTCGGAGCCTCGATCTATGAGTCGTCCGGTGGCCCGATCGCCTACCAGCACCTGTTCTGGTTCTTCGGCCACCCCGCCGTGTACATCATGTTCTTCCCGTACCTCGGGATCACGGCCGAGGTGGTGGCCACCTTCGCGCGCAAGCGCTTCACCGGCTACAGGCCGCTGATCGTCGCGCTGCTCGCGTTCACCGGCCTCTCGATGAGCGTGTGGGCGCACCACATGTTCACCACGGGCCAGGTCGCGAACAAGTACTTCTCGCTCACCTCGACCGCGCTGGTGGTCGCCGCGGGGACGGAGTACTTCGCGGTGATCGCGACGCTGATCGGCGGGGCGATCCTGCTCAGAACCGCGATGCTCTTCGGGCTCGGCTTCTTCCTCCAATTCCTGATCGGGGGCCTGAGCGGGGTGATCCTCGCCTCGCCGCCGCTCAACTATCACGTCCACGACAGCTACTTCATAGTCGCCCACTTCCACTACACGCTGTTCGCCGGCAGCCTGTTCGCCGGGTTCGCCGCCGCCTACTTCTGGTTTCCGAAGTGGACCGGCGCGATGCTCCGTGAATCGCTGGGGAAGATCCACTTCGTGCTGATCGTCCTCGGCACGAACCTGACCTTCTTCCCGATGTTCCTGCTCGGCTACGACGGGATGCCTCGCCGCGTCGCCGACTACGCCTCCGACGCCGGGTTCACGGGGCTGAACCGGCTGTCCACCGTCGGCTCGTTCCTGGTCGCGCTGGGCGTCGCGGTGTTTCTGTGGAACATCGTCGTCTCGCTGCGGCACCGCGTGCCGGCGGGAGACG
>JBOGZH010000089.1:0-11200 GCA_050697095.1 Solirubrobacterales bacterium | reverse complement strand
CGCCTCACCCGGCGCCCGGCGCGTCGCTCGCGCGAGCGGGTTTCGCTCTCGCGAACGCGCTCGCGCAGCTCCTCGATCTCCACGTCGAACTGCTCAGTCAGAGGGCCCGACGCTATCTATCTAAACGGCAGTGCAACTGGGTGGGCAGACGATGGTCCAGGATCACGCGATCAGGCGCGCTCGCTCAACTGTCGGTGCGAGCCCAGAGCGTGATGCGCTCCGAGAGCCTCCTGTAGCGTCACCGTCGATCGGGGCGGCGCCGGCGCCCTGCCTGCATCCGGCCGAGCGACCAGAGCGGCTCTGGCACTTGGGGCGAAGCCAGAGATCCGATCCGCCTTAGCATGGATCCGCCTTAGCATGTTCGGGGCACCGGAAATCCGCATCGTGTCCCAGAGGAGGCCGGGATGAGCGCCATTGACGAGTTCCTCGAGAACAACAAGGTCTTCGCGGAGGGCTTCGACAAGCGCGACCTGCCGCTGCCGCCCGCCAGGAAGGTCGCGATCGTTGCCTGTATGGACGCGCGGCTGAATCCGTATCCGATCCTCGGGCTCTCGCTCGGGGACGCGCACGTAATCCGCAACGCGGGCGGCGTGATCACGGATGACGAGATCCGCTCCCTGGCGATCTCCCAGCACCTACTGGGTACGGAGGAAATCATGCTGATCCATCACACCGACTGCGGGATGCTCACCTTCCGCGACCTGGAGTTCGAGCAGATGCTCGAGGAGGAGGCCGGCCGGCGGCCGGAGTGGTGCCCGCGATCATTTCCCGACCTAGAGGGTGACGTCCGCGACTCGATCCAGCGCATCAAGGAAAGCCCCTTCATCCCCAAGAAGGATGAGGTGCGGGGTTTCGTCTACGACGTGAAGACGGGTCGGCTCAACGAGGTCATCTGAGGATCGCGAGCGGGGACAGGTCGGCGATGGTCTCATGCTTGCGAATCGCATCGGGGCTCGTGGCCTGGTAGATGCAGAACGTTCCCACCGGGACAACGACCCGACTGCATCGGAGGTCCGCGCCGCATGGGAGAAGGCGCAGAAGGCGGCCGCGACCGCGTAGGACGGGGAGTGGCCGCTAGTCACGGAGCCACCGGGTGCGGCCCCCAGTCCGAGAAGGTCTCGAAGTCCCGCGTGTCCGTGACCGGGACCAGGTGCGTGCCGTCGGATCTCGCGGTGTAGACGTCCACCCGCCCGGCTTTCCGAAATCGAAGCGAGAGCACGATGCGCGTGCCGTCGGGTGACCACCCCGGGTCGAAGCCGATGGCGGTCGCTTTCTTCTTCGCCCTCCTCGCGGCCTTCTGCCTGCACTTCTCGTTCTCGCCGCTCCTCTTCCTGCACCGCTTTAGAAGCCTCTTCTCAAGCCTCTTGATCCCCTCCTTTCCGAGCGTGCGGGGTGAGATCTTCCTCATCCCGGTGCCGTCCGGGTGGATGACCACCAGCTCCTCGGGGACGGACCCGAAGAGGAGCTCCGTCCCGTCCGGGGACCACTTCGGCACCTCGTCACGGTCCGGGAGGCCAAACGGCGTGATCTGACGCAGCCCCGTGCCGTCGGCGTTCGCCACGAACACGGCGCCCTTCGGGTCCCGGCGCCCCGGCCTCTGCCGGGTGAACGCGATCCGCGCGCCATCGGGCGAGTAGTCACCGGCGATGTCGGCCTCGTCGAACGGGTTGTCGGTCAACCTCACGAGGTCCCCTCCATCGGAGGCCCGCACGGTGTAGACCCCGTTGAGCTCCGGATGCTCCTCGCTGGTGCCGTGGCAGAGGAGTCGGGTGCTGTCGGGCGACCAAGCGCTGCATCCCATATCCATCGGGGCGGGGGTTTCGAGCAGGGTGAAGCCGGAGCCATCCGGATTGAGCGTGACGGGGCGGACCGCCGCTCCGGCTCTGAACAGAGTGACGAGGATCTTGCTCCCGTCGGGTGACCAGACGGGACTCTCGGCCTCGCCGGGCAGGAGCTGCGTCTCGTCCGTCCCCCCGGGGTCAGCGGTGAAGACGTGGTAGCCGTCAATCGCCGGATCGAACCGGGCGAACGCGATCTGCCCGTTGGGCCCCGGATACTTCGCTCCGGCGGCTCCGGTGGCGACGAGCAAGCCGACCAGGGCCGAGCCCAAGACCGTCAACGCGATTCCCAACCGCCCCATTGAATCCGTTCCTTTGGGCCTGGCTTGGCTGCGTCGCCGCCGCAGCGAACCGGTAGCGGAGCCCAAATGGAGACGGTAGGTTACCCGCTTCCAGGGACCGCATGAGCGGCGGCGACGGAGACGACGCGATCAGGGGCGGGAAGGGAAACGACGTCATCCGCGGCGGTCTGAATCGCGGCGCCGGCCTCGCGCCGGGCCTGAGCGTGTGAGAGGTTGGCCACACTTGCCAGCGACACGTGGAGGGCCGGAATGCCGCGTTATTGCGACATCGTCATGAAGGGCGGGATCACCAGCGGCGTCGTCTACCCGTTGGCCGCGGTGCGGTTGGCCGAGGAGTACCGCTTCCGCAATGTGGGGGGAACCTCCGCCGGAGCGATCGCCGCCGCCGCGGTGGCGGCGGCCGAGTACGGCAAGCGCACTCGACATGGCCGCGGGTACGACGGGATTCAGGAGCTTCCGGAATGGCTTGGGGGCAGTCTGACCTCGCTGTTTCAACCGAGCCGGCGGATGCGCCCGCTGCTTGACGCGATGATCTCGGCGACTACCGGCGGCACGATGGTCAAGGTCCTGGCGGCACCGAACAGCGTTCCCCTCGCCGCCGTGCTGGGCATGGTCCCGGGGATCGTGCTCATCGTCGCCAGCGGCCTGCTCGAATCCGAGACGACGCTGCGGGTCGTCGGGATCATCGGCGGCGCACTGCTGGTTCTCGCCGGGATCCTCGCCGGGACGGCGATCTCGTATCTGTGGCGGCTCCGAGCCTTGCCGAGGCACTATTTCGGCATCTGCTCAGGCAACGATCGCGATGGCCGAGCCGCTGATCCGCCGCTAACCCGCTGGCTGGCCGACCTCCTCGACGACCTCGCCGGCAAGGACAAAGACGTTCCGCTGACCTTTGGCGACCTCTGGCGTCTCGAGGAGCCCGATGGCGAGCGCGGGGTCAACCTGGAGATGATCACCACCTGTCTGACTCACGGCCGTCCATACAAGCTTCCGTTTGAGGCCAACGAGTTCTGGTTCCGGCCCAACGAGTTCCGCGATCTGTTTCCGGAGCGGATCGTCCGGTGGATGGAAGTTCACGCGGAACCGCCGGAGATCGAAATTGACGACCCCGGACTGCGGCGTATGCCTCGAGCCGCCGACCTGCCGATTGTCGTCGCGGCGCGGATGAGCCTCAGCTTCCCGCTGCTGATCGCCGCGGTGCCGCTGTACGCCATCAACTACGAACGGCAGCCGGTGCAGGAGAACCAACCCGAACGCTGCTGGTTCTCCGACGGCGGCATCACCAGCAATTTTCCGATCCACTTTTTCGATTCGCCGCTCCCACGCTGGCCGACCTTCGCCATCAATCTGCTTTCGCTGCCGGAGGGAAGGTCCCTGGACAAGGACGAGGGCAACAACATCTGGATGCCCGACGACAACTCCGCCGGCCGGGAGGAGCGCTGGGATAGCTGGGGGAAGGAGAAGCCCCTGATGCAGGGGATTCGCTTTGGCAGCTCGATCTTTCACACGGCGCAGAACTGGCTTGACAGCCGCCAGATGGGTGTCCATGGCTACCGCGACCGCATCGTCCACGTATACCTGGATGAAAACGAGGGTGGGACCAATCTGAAGATGGATCGGGAGGTGATCGAGCGGATCAGCGAGCGCGGGGCCGAGGCGGCCAGCCTGCTTCGACATCGCTTTGCCGTCCCCGCGCCACCCGAGACCGTTCTGGGTTGGGAGAACCAGCGGTGGATCCGCTACCGGACCTTCATGCAGCTACTCGAGGGGGCCGGGACTCGGCTGCGAACCAGCTACCTGGACGAGGGCGTGGAAGGACGGACGATGACCGAGCTCAACCAACGCCCTGTTCGTCAGCATCCGCCGGGTTATCCCTGGGGTACACAGAGCCAGCGGGCACGCGCCAATCAGGCCACCGAGGCGCTGCTGGCCCTATTCCCAGACTCGGAGGCCGGCAAGGCTTCCTTCGCCCACGACGCACCAAGCCCGAGCCCGGAGCTGCGGGTCATGCCGCGCTTCTGATCCCTGCGCCCGGCCGAGCACCGACCGCGTAGCCTCCGTCAGGGTTCCTCCGGCTGTCGCAGGACCAGCCGACGGGGCTCGGCCTCGACGATCGTCAACGCTCGGCCAACCCGGTCTTCGTCGCTTTCGCGAATTCGAAGCTCCTCGCCCTCGAGAGCCCAGGCTCCCTCGGTCTCTCGAGGCTCGTCCGTAGGCCCCGGCCTGCGGACGACGATCGTGCCGTCGGCGCGCAGTTCCCATGCCTCGCGTCCGCGCGACGGCGGAAACGGATGGTCGGCCGGCCGGAATACCTGCTCGGTCTCGGTGTCCTCCTCGTGGGAGTGAACCCAGCGGCCGATCAGGTGATCCCGGGTCAAGGCGAGACCGATCAGACGCTTCGGGTCAGCTCACGAACGACTTTCGCGGCCCGGCGAGAGCAGCGTTCATCCGAGTGACCTGGCCGGGGGTGAACATGAACATCGCCGCGTCGTCCGTGTAGTCCATGTAGTTCATGAACATGTCCCCGTTGGGGCCGTTGACACACGAGATCTGCGGGAAGCTCGGCTTGCCATAGTTGGGGCCCTCGGCATTCGGGGTGTCGTTGGCGTGGTCTGAACCTGAGCAGTCGATCGTGTCTGCCCAGATGTGACGCAGGTTCAGCCAGTGACCAACCTCGTGCGTGGCCGTTCGACCCTTGTCAAACGGCGCCTGGGCGGCGCCCTTGGTGCCGAGGGCGCTGTAGAGGATCACAACGCCGTCCGTTCTCGCGGGTCCCCCTGGGAACTGGGCGTAGCCGAGCAGGCCGTCGGCCAGGTTGCAGACCCAGATATTCAGGTAGCGGTCCCGTGGCCAGCCGGGGACACCGCCCTCGGACTTCTTCTTCACCGGGTTCTTGAAGGCTGGGAATGAGTCGCGGCTCGTGGAGGTGCGGGTGATGCCGTCGCTTGGCTTGCCGGCGGGGTCCTTGCTCGCGAGCTTGAACTCGATCTTCGCGTCAGCAACGAGGCCTTGCCATACGGCGGGCACGCTTGCGTGATCGGGATTCTGGGCTCGGAAGTCCTTGTTCAGCACGGCGATCTGGCTGTTGATCTGAGTCTTCGTGATGTTCTCCCGCTGTCGCTTGTGGACGACGTGGACGACCACCGGGATCGTGATGCGCCTTCGGGCAATCTTCTGCGCCTCGCCGCTTTCGATGCTGCGGGCGGTGAAGTCGTTGATCTGACTCTGGTTCGCTCGAAAGGACGGGCTCTCCTCTGCGAGCTCCTCGAAGCTCTGCATGGTTCCGCATTGCCGATGTCGTCGAGCTGGGCTCATTAGCCCCTCCTCCTCGTTGTGCTGCCTGAACGACCCGGTGTGAGTAAACCACGGCAGAGCTCCGCGTCAAGGGAGGCGGAGGCTTGACGGTCCCGGTTCGGGCGCGTCCAGCACCGGTTAACACAGCGAGTATCGTCAGCCGTCTGATAGTGGGGGATCCGGACGCTGCCAAGAGGCCCGTGCTGCTCGCCGTCGACGACGAGCCGGAGGCGCTCGGACGGACGGAGCGGGAGCTGGCGCGGCGCTACGGCGGTGACTACCGCGTCGTCTGCACGCCGTCCGCGAACGAGGCCTGTGAGCAGCTCCAGGCGATGCAGGCCGCCGGCGAGGAGGTGGCGATCGTGCTCGCCGACCAGTGGATGCCGGAGCGGACCGGGACGGACTGCCTCGCGAGGGTGAAGAGCCTCCACCCACGGGCGAAGCGCGCGCTGCTGGTGGAGTGGGGCGCGTGGGGCGATCGGCAGACGACCGACGCGATCCTCCGGGCGATGGCGCTCGGCCACATCGACTACTACGTGCTGAAGCCGTGGCGATCTCCCGACGAGCTCTTCAACCGCACGATCGCCGAGTTCATACACGAGTGGGCGCAGGCGGGGGCTGCCGGCCCCAGGGAGGTCGCGATCGTCGACCGGCAGTGGTCGCCTCGGGCCCACGAGCTCCGCAGCCTCCTGGCCCGCAACGGCGTTCCGCACGCCTTCCACGCTCGCGACTCGGACGACGGGCGCCGGCTGCTCGGCGAGGTGGGTCTGGAGGACGCGAGCCGGCCGATCGTGATTCTGCGCGGAGGCCAGGTGCTCGAGGACCCGTCGAACGCCGAGCTGGCGGCGGCCTACGGCGTGAACACGAGCCCCGATGTCGATCGCGACTTCGACGTGAACGTCGTCGGGGCGGGTCCGGCCGGGCTCGCCGCCGCGGTCTCGGCATCCTCCGAGGGCCTCCGCACGCTGGTGATCGAGCGCGAGTCGATCGGTGGGCAGGCCGGCTCGAGCTCGCTGATCCGCAACTATCTGGGGTTCTCCCGGGGGGTCAGCGGGGCGGAGCTCGCGCAGCGCGCCTACCAGCAGGCGTGGGTGTTCGGGACCGACTTCATCCACATGCGCGAGGTCGCTGCCCTGCGCACCGAGGGCGAGCACCACGTGGTGACGATCGCGGACGGCAGCGAGGTGGCGGCCCGCGCGGTCGTTCTCGCCACGGGGGTCGCCTACCAACGGATCGGGATTCCCTCGCTCGAGGCGCTGACCGGGGCGGGGGTCTTCTACGGCGCCTCCGTCTCGGAGGCGCAGGCGCTGGCCGGTCGTCACGTCTACATCGTCGGCGCCGGCAACTCGGCCGGCCAGGCGGCGATGCAGATCGGCCGCTACGCGAGGCGGGTGACGATGATCGCGCGGGAGGCCGATCTCTCCCAGTGCATGTCCCACTACCTGCGCCGCGTGATCGAGGCGGCGGCGAACGTCGAGGTGCTTGTTGACCACGAGGTGATCGACGGAGGTGGCGACGGACAACTCGAGCGCCTGACGTTGCGCGACAACGGCTCGGGGCGGCGGTCGGAGGTCGAGGCCCGCGCGCTCTTCGTCCTGATTGGGGCCCGTCCCAACACCGACTGGCTCCCTCCAACGATCGAGCGCGGCGAGCGCGGTTACGTCCTCGCGGGCTCCGAGCTCGTGCGGCAGCCCGACGCGCTCGAACGATGGCCGCTCGAGCGCCCACCCCTGCCCTTCGAGACGACGGTGCCCGGGGTGTTCGCCGTCGGTGATGTCCGCCGCGGCTCGGTGAGGCGCGTCGCCTCAGCCGTGGGCGAGGGATCGGTCGTGATCCAGCACGTGGACCAATGGCTCGACGACCTCGCTCACGCCGCGCCGATCCGCGCCGGGGCTGGATAGGTCGCCGCGAGCCCGCGGACAGGCACCTCGGACGCGTCTACGACGGCAGCGAGAGGACGTGCCCGACCGAGGGGTCGGTTCGGCCCTCGAGCAGCTCGCGGTAGACCCGCTCGACGGCCTCCGGACCCTCGCCGTGGACGACCTCGAGCCACCGGCCGGTGTCCTCGACGAAGGGGCGCCAGGCCTCGCGGAATCGCGCCTCGAGGCCGTCCGTTCCCCACTCCTTCGTGCGCACGGTGATCCGGTCGGGCGCGAAGAAGAAGGTCGGCGGCGCGCCGGGAAGCTCGCCCCCGCCGCCCTCCGTGTTGTCCCAGTGCGTATCGCCGACGACGGCGCTGTGCGCCAGCCGGTCGCCGTAGTGGCGGTGGACGGCCTCGCGGACCGTCCCGTTCCCGGACATGTCGACGTAGACGGCACGGCCCGCCGGCAGTGAGTCGACCGCGTCATAGGTGAGCACGCGGTCGTAGTAGCCGAGACCCTCGACGAACCCGGTGTTGGCGGCCGAGGTGAGCCCGATCACCTCAATCCCCTCCCGCCTCGCGAGCAGGAACGCGACCCCGAGCGCGGTCTTGCTGGAGGCGCTCGAGAGCACGATCGCCTCCGCGCCGAAGGAGTCGCTGTCGGCGAGGAAGTCGTCGATCAAAAACGAGGTGTAGAAGAGCGGGAAGAAGAGCATGTGCTCGTCCTCGTGGCGAGCGTCGTAGGCGGGATCCGTGGCGACGTCGCGGTAGCCGTTGTAGGCGGGTGGAAGCTCCGAGCGGTGCGGGGACGCGTCGACGAACCCGCCGCCGCCGCGGGCCGGCGCGACCACGAGCTCGCTCGACATCGGGAGGTAGCCGAAGACCCGCGTGCCCTCGCCGACCTCGTCGCTCGCCGTCTCGACCACCTCGGCGAAGCCCCACGCCGGGAGCCGGCCCCAGCCGTCCTCGGCGGGGAAGAAGTCCCAGTACGACATCGCCTCGCCGAACACCGCATAGGTGACGTTGTTCGAGGTGAACCCGAACGCGCTCACCCCGAGCCGGGCCTGGCCGGGCACGAGCTCAGACGCCGCCGACTCCTCCACCCGGCACTCGTGGAGGTTGTCGCGCTTGACCAGAAAGTCCATGTCTTCGTCCTCTGCGCGCCGAACGGCGGGACGCCATCCTAGGCGGTCGTGCCCGAGCCGTCCTGGTTCGTCGTCGCGCTGATCGCGATGCCGAAGGGCCGCGTGGAGGAGGTTCGCGAGCAGCCTCCCGGGCCCGCAGGGCCACCTCAGTCGTAGTCGCCCAGTAGCTCCTCCGCGTCGCTCCACCGTCCGGGCGGGACGCGCAGCGCGATATCGCCACGCCCGAAGCGGTCGAGCGGCCAGTCGGAGGTGAGCACCGCCTCCACACCCGCCTGCTCCAGGTGCTGGCGCCAAGCCGTAGCCGCCTTGAGGTCCTCGAAGTCGCGCACGACCTCCCACTCGTCGAAGCGCGGATCGCCGACGTGAATCCTCTCGGCGCCACCGCCGGCCAGGCGCGCTAGCCGGTCCCTGAGTCCCATCGCATCAGCCTAGATGGCAGGCGCGCGCCGTAAAAGTCCCCTAAAACTCGCGGCAACGTTGCCTGAGCGCTGATTTCGGTTGCTAGCGTGCCGCCCGTGCTCGCAGCTCGCTTGCGGCGGCCGGGCACGGTGGCGGTCCTTCTCTTTCTGGCGTTGGCGGTCTCGCTGCTCGTCCTGCAGGGCGACAGGGCCAAGAGGATCTCGACCACCCCGGTCAAGCCGGCCGCCGGATACAGCCAGGACGCCCCGAACGTCGTCGTCGTGATGACCGACGACCAGGCCGTGGACACGATGCGCGCGATGCCGCGCACCCGGCACCTGGTCGGGCGCCAGGGCGTGAAGTTCAACAACGCGGTGGTGAGCTTCCCGCTCTGCTGTCCCTCGCGCGCGACGTTCCTCACCGGGCAATACGCGCACAACCACCGCGTTCTCGACAACCACGAGCCGCGCGGCGGCTACGCGCGTCTCGACGCCGAGCACACGCTTCCGGTGTGGCTGTCGCGCGCGGGATACCGGACGGGGTTCGTCGGCAAGTTCCTCAACGGCTACGGGAAGCCGAAGGGAAACAAGGACCGTGAGGTCCCGCCGGGATGGAGCGACTGGTACGGACTGCCCTCGAAGAGCAAGCAGAGCGCATTCGACTTCCAGCTGAACGAGAACGGGGAGCTGGTCGACTACGGCGAGGGCGAGGGCGACTACAAGACCGAGGTGCTAGCGGACAAGGCGGTCTCCTTCGTCGATGATCACGCTGGCAGCGAGCGCCCGTTCTTCCTCTGGGTGGCGGCGAACGCACCGCACACGGACGGGGGCCTGTCGAAGGACGCGGAGCGAAACCCCGAGCCCGCCCCGCGTGACCGGGGGCGGTTCGACGGGAAGACCCCGCCCAAGCGTGCCTCCGTGGACGAAAGCGACGTCTCGGACAAGCCACGCTTCGTCAGGGGGCAGGAACGGCTCGGCGCCAAGCAGCGCGAGGGGATCGAGAAGCTGTACGTGAGCCAGCTCGAGTCGCTGGTCGCGGTCGACCGGCTCGTGAAGCGGGTCGTGAAGGAGCTCCGTCGCGAGGGCGAGCTCGAGCGCACCGTGGTGATGTTCACATCCGACAACGGATTCCTGCGCGGCCAGCACCGCCTCGATTCCGGAAAGTCGAAGATCTACGAGGAGGCGATCCGGGTGCCGTTGCTCGTCCGCGGCCCGGGCTTTCCTGAGGGCAAGCGCGCCGGTCGCCTGGTAGGCAACGTCGACCTCGCGCCGACAATCCTCGACCTCGCGGGCGCGAGCGCGGACCGCGAGGTCGATGGGACCTCGATGCTGCCCTTCGACGGCCGCAGGGCATACGACGGGCGGGGGGTCCTGCTCGAGGTGTACGAGCGCAGCCACGGCCGCGGCGTGGGCCTTCGGACCCGGCGCTACGTGTACGCCGTCTACGACGACGGCGAGCGCGAGCTGTACGACCTCAAGCGCGACCCCGAACAGCTCGAGAGTGTCCACGGCGACCCGCGCTACGCGGAGGTGCGGGCGCGGCTCGCGGCCGAGGTGGCGCGGCTGCGCAACTGCGCGGGCGACGACTGTCGGTAGGTGTCGGTGGTCGCGGCCTCGTGGCGGCGATACCGCACGGTCGCCGTGGTCGCCGTGGTCGCGGTGGCCCTTTCGCTTGCCGCCCTGCTGGTTCGAGGAGGCCTTCCTCACGGGGCAGTACGCGCACAACCACCGCGTGCTCGACAACGGCCCGCCGAGAGGAGGCTACGCCCGTCTCGACGCCGAGCACGCGCTTCCGGTGTGGCTGTCGCGCGCGGGCTACCGGACCGCGTTCGTGGGGAAGTTCCCGAACGGCTAGGGAGAGCGCGCCGGTCGGCTGGTCGGAAACGTCGACCTCGCGCCCACGATCCTCGATCTCGCGGACGCGAAGCCGGACCTCGCAGTCGACGGGCGCTCGATGCTCCCGTTCGAGCGCGAGATCGACGATCGCCGCGGAGAGGTCCTGCTCGAGGTGTACGAGCGCAACCACGGCCGCTTCGTCGGCCTGCGCACTCGGCGCTACCTGTACGCGGAGTACGACGGGAGGGACACCGAGCTCTATGACCTCAAGCGTGACCCGGAGCAGCTGGAGAGGTCCACGAGGACGCGCGCTACGCGGACGGCGCGCGCGCCTCGCGGAGCGACTCTCGCAGCTACGCCGGTGTGCGGGGTGAGGACTGCCGCTAGTGCCGTTAGCGCCTAGTGCCTCGTCCGACAATGGTGGCCCGCTTCTGGCGAGCGAGAGTCAAGCATGGCAAGGACGCAGGGAGCCGGAATGGCAGCGCCATTTCGGCGACTGAGGACGCAGCCAGGCGCAGACTCGCAG
>JBOGZH010000088.1:0-23012 GCA_050697095.1 Solirubrobacterales bacterium | reverse complement strand
CTGCGTATCCATGTGACCTCCTTGTTGTTTCCCTGCGAGGAGGCCACAGCAAAGCCACGACTTCCCCAAGCGGGCGCCACCCTACCCGATCCGCCGGGCAATCCGCCGGTCGCAGCTTCCGACTTAGACCTCGACGACGACAGGCAGGACCATGGGCCGGCGCCGGAGACGCTCGTAGACGAACTCGGCTATGTCGTCGTGGAGGTCCTGCTGGAGCAGGATCACCTCGCGCACGTCGTCGTCCGCGGCGTCGGACAGCGACGCCTCGACGACGCCGCGGAGCTCTTCGACGAGACCGTCCGCCTCGTCCACGAACGGTACCCCCCGGAAGATGATCTCCGGGGGCGCGACCGAGCTCCCGTCATCGGAGGAGATCGTCGCGACGACGATGAACACCCCGTCCGCCGAGAGCATGCGGCGGTCCCGCAGCGCGACGTCGTCAGGGTCGCCGATGTCGACGCCGTCGACGAAGATCATCCCCGCGTGCACGTCCTCGCCGAAGCGCGCTCCGTCCTCCCCGAGCTCCAGCGCGAGCCCGTTGCGGCCCTTGAAGATCCGCTTCGGGTCGACGCCGACCGACTCGGCGAGCTGCGAGTGGAGGTGGAGCCGCTTGTGGTCCCCGTGAAAGGGAAAAACGAAGCGGGGCCTGGTCAGGTTGAGCATCAGCTTGATCTCCTCCTGCCACCCGTGGCCCGAGGCGTGGATCGGCGCGTCCGCAGCCGTGATCACCGATGCCCCGATGTGGAAGATGCGGTCGATCGTCTCGTTCACGGAGCGCTCGTTGCCGGGGATCGGCGTGGCGGAGAAGATCACCGTGTCGCCCGAGTGGAGCTCGACGTCGGGGTGATCCGCGTGCGCCATGCGCCGTAGCGCCGAGAGCGGCTCCCCCTGGCTGCCGGTGGACAGCGCGACCACGCGATCGTCGGGGAAGTCCTGGATCTCCTTCGGCGGAATCAGGATCCCGTCGGGTGCCGACGCGAGCCCGAGATTGCTGGCGATGTTGAAGTTCTTGCGCATCGAGCGTCCCACCAGGGCGACCTTGCGATCGAGCTGGGCGGCCGCGTCGATCACCTGCTGGAGGCGGTGCACGTTGGAGGCGAAGCTCGTGATCACGATC
The DNA here is from genome assembly GCA_050697095.1 of Solirubrobacterales bacterium. GTDB lineage: Bacteria > Actinomycetota > Thermoleophilia > Solirubrobacterales > 70-9 > DASPWW01. The sequence continues at coordinate 21,895 of JBOGZH010000088.1, read as the reverse complement.
CTCCCCTCGCAGCGCGAGAAGGCCTCGAGCAGCGCCGGGCCGACGCTCGATTCCGAGGGCGCGATCCCGCGGCGGTCCGCGTTGGTCGAGTCTCCGCACAGGCAGAGCACGCCGTCCCGCCCCAGCTCGGCGAGCCGCGAGACGTCGGCGGGCTTCCCGTCGACCGGGGTCTGGTCGAACTTGTAGTCACCCGTCACCAGGACGGTGCCGTGCGCCGTGCTCACCGCCACCGCCCGCGCATCCGGGATCGAGTGCGACATGTGGACGAGCTCGAGCGTGAACGGGCCGGCCTCGACCCGCTTGCCGGCGTCGAGCACCTCGAGCGGGGCGTCGCGGACCTTGTGCTCCTCGAGCTTCGAGCGCACCAGGCCGACGGTCAGGGCCCCGCCGTAGATCGCTCCCGGCATCCCCAGCTCCCGGAGCACGTAGGGGAGCGCGCCGACGTGGTCCTCGTGCCCGTGCGTGAGCACGATCGCCTCGATGTCGCCTGCGCGCTCCCGCAGGTACGAGAAGTCGGGCAGCACGAGGTCGATCCCGAGCATCTCGCTGGTCGGGAACATCAGCCCCGTGTCGACGAGGACGATCCGGCCCTCGTGCTCGACGACGGTCATGTTCTTCCCGATCTCCCCCAGTCCGCCGAGGGGCAGGATCCGCAGCGGCGAGCTCACCCGGCGCTGGTGGCCAGAAGTCCCTGGCGCTCGAGGGCCGCGCGCACCGCCGCGCGCTGCTCGTCGTCGGCCTCGACGATCGGCAGCCGCGTGCGCCCGCCGATCACCCCGAGCATCTCGAGCCCGGCCTTGACCGGAGTGGGATTGGTCGTCACGGTCGTCGCCTTGTAGATCCCCTGGAGCCCGGCATCGATCTCTCGCGCGCGCTCGAGGTCACCGGCGATCGCCGCCTCGTACATGTCGCGCATCTCGCGGCCCACCAGGTGCGAGGAGACCAGGATCCCCCCCGCCCCGCCCAGCTCGAGACAGCGAAGGAAGATCTCGTCGTTGCCTGCGAGCAGGTCGAGGCCCTCGATCGGAGCGAGCTCCTCATTGTTGGCCTGCTTCACCGCGACGACGTTGTCGATCCCGGCGAGCTCGGAGAGGAGGTCCGGCGGGAGATTGATCACACAGCGCGAGGGGATGTTGTAGAGGACGACCGGAACGCTTCCCGCGGCCTCCGCGACGGCGGCGAAGTGTGCCCGCAGGCCGGCGGGGCTCGGCTTGTTGTAGTAGGGGGTGACGACGAGCACCGCATCGGCACCCGCGGAGGCCACCGCCCGGGTGAGCTCGACGGAGTGGCGGGTGTCGTTGGAGCCCGTCCCGCAGATCAGCGTCAGCTCATCGCCGAGCTCGTCCCTCACCGCGCCGAGCAGCTCGAGCTTCTCGGCATCCGAGAGGGTCGGAGACTCACCGGTGGTTCCCGCGAGCACGAGGCCGTGCGAGCCGCTGTCCGCGAGATGGCGAGCGAGCCGCCGCGCGGCGTCGGTGTCGAGGCGTCCCCCGTCGTCGAACGGGGTGACCATCGCCGTGATCACGCCTGAGATGGTGGCCATCGCGCGTCTAGTTTAGGCGGGGGCGCCGGCGAAGAGAGGCGGGGTGCGCTCCGCCCATGGCTGGGCCTGCTCGAGCTGCGCCGCGACCCGCAGCAGCAGGTCCTCCCGCCCGTAGGCTGCGACGAGCTGGACTCCGATCGGGAGCCCCTCGTCGCTCCAGTGCAGCGGCAGCGAGATCGCCGGCTGGCCCGTGGCGTTCCAGTACGCGGTGAAGCCCGCGGTGGGGACGGCCCGCCGGAGGAACGCCTCCGGCTCATCCGGGTCGAATCCGAAGGATCCGAGCGGTGGAGGCGGCTCGCCCAGCGTCGGTGTCAGCAGGAGGTCGAATCCCGATTCCCACCATTCCGCGGCCGCCCGGGCGGAGCCCTGCTGATAGGCGATGATCCCGAGCAGATCGACGGCGCCGTACCCGCGCCCGATCTCCCCGAGCGCCCACGTCGACGCCTCGACGCCCTCGGCGGTGACCGGCTTGCCGCTCTTCAGCGACCAGTACTCGAGGTTCGAGGCGATCGCCACGCACCAGCGGGCGACGAAGCGGTCGATGTACTCGGGGTCGTCGAGCGCGTCGGGATGCGACTCGTCGACACCATGGCCGAGCGACTCAAGGAGCGCTCCCGCCTGCCGGGCCGCGGTGACGCAGTCGGGGTCAACCTCGAACAGCCCCGCCGGGGCGCTCGTCATGACGCCGATCCGCAGCCCGCCGGGATCGGCTACCAGCTCGTCGGCGTATGGGCGCTCGGGCGGTGGGGCCACGTACGGGTCGCCGGGCCCCGGCCCGTGGGTGGCGTCGAGGATCGCCGCCGAGTCCCTGACCGAGTGGGTGACCACGTGCTCGCAGACGAACGCGCTCGAGGGCTCGCCCAGATCGGGACCCAGCGTGGTCCTCGCCCGTGACGGCTTGAGCCCGACAAGCCCGCAGGCGCTCGCGGGAATCCGGATCGAGCCGCCACCGTCGTTGGCGTGGGCGACGGGGACCATTCCGGCCGCGACCGCGGCCGCCGAACCACCGCTGGACCCTCCCGTGGAGCGCGAGGTGTCCCACGGATTGCGGCTCGGCCCGTGCGCCTCGGGCTCCGTCGTCGGAAGGATCCCCAGCTCGGGGGTGTTGGTCTTGCCGCAGCTCACCAGCCCCGCGGCGCGGAAGCGAGCGGCCAGCCAGCTCTCCCTGGGCTCCTCCCAGCCGAGGTCGCGGAGGTGCTTTATGCCCTCGTGGTAGGGCTCCCCCGCGTAGTGCGCGCCGAGGTCCTTGTGCAGCATCGGCACGCCTCGAAACGGCCCGTCGGGCACGTCCCCCGCGGCCTGCGCACGCGCGCGGTCGAAGAGGGGATGGATGACGGCGTTCAGCTCCCCGTTCAGCGCCTCGACCCGCCCGATCGCGGCGTCGACCAGCTCGGCGGGGCTCGCCTTCCCCGACCGGACCAGCTCCGCCTGGGCGGTCGCGTCCATGGTCGCCGGCTCGTCGCTCACTCCTGCCCTCCTCGAAGGTGCGGGCGAACCTATCAGTCTCGCGTGGAAGCCAGCCGGGCTCGCACCCGGCGACCGAGGAAGGGGGCGAAGCGCGGCACCGGTCTCGGGCTGAAGCCCATCCGCCCCGCGAACCACCGGGCCACGTGCAGGAGCTCGACGCTGAACCCCTGGTCGTCGTTCACGTACACGACCGACCAGGCGCCGAAGGGGAGCGGTCGCGAGTTTCCCTCGTGGCCCGCCGCCCGGCAGCGTTCGTAGACGGTGTCGAGCTCGTCGCGGGAGCGAAAGCCGAACGCGACGTTGAGCATTCCCTGATCGCTGATCCTGTACCCGGACGGCCACGGCCTGCCGCGGGGCTCCGAGTACTGGACCAGCTCGACGAGGAAGTCACCCGCCGAGAGCACGGCGGCGCTCCGCTCGGCGCCCTCCAGGCCCCACAGCGCCTCGTGCTCGGCGCCGTGCAGCGGGGTCGCGTCGAGGACGCCGAGGCCGAGCACCTCGACGAAGAAGCGCCGCGAGCGGTCGAGGTCGGGGACCGAGAGGGTGACGCTGCGGGCGACGGCAGCGACCTCCGGGCGGGGGCGGGCGCGAAGCACGGTGATCCGCGGGTCGTCCTCCATCAGCTCGACGAGCACCCCTTCCGGATCGCGCACGCACACCCGGCGAGCGCCGGGCTTCCCGATCGGCTCGGTGAGGGCGCCCGTCCCCGCCCTCGCGGCGCGCTCCAGCGTCGCGTCGAGGTCGGCGACGTGCACGCCGAGCGTCGTGTACCCGATGTCGCAAGGCCGCCAGTCGGGCGCCATCGCCCGCACGGGCGGGCTGCGGAACTCGAACAGCTCGAGCTGGAAGAAGTCCTGGCGGTCGACCAGCCACCAGCACGTCGACGCGGCCCGCGGCAGCCCCTGCACCCTGGAGGCGAGCGGACCCGCGAACAGGTTGGTCCCGCCCGCGGGCACGAAGCCCAGCACGTCGCGGTACCAGCGGTGGGTGCGGCGCAGGTCGGCGACGCTGAAAGCGACCTGGCAGAGCGGTCGCTCGGCGGCGCCTGCATCGGTAACGGCCGTGGGCATCGCTCGCTCCTACAGGAGCGTCTCCAGCCCGACCGTGAGCGGCTCGGGGAGCTCGCCGACCCGGCGCACCGCCAGCAGGACACCCGGCATGAACGAGCGCCGGTCGGTCGAGTCGTGGCGGATCGAGAGAGTCTGGCCCTCGCCGCCGAAGATCACCTCCTGGTGCGCGACGAGGCCGGGGAGGCGGACCGAGTGGATCGGGTCGTGCACCTCTCCCCCGGCCTCGCGGATCAGATCCGCGGTGCGCTTCGCTGTCCCCGAGGGGGCGTCGAGCTTGCGCTCGTGATGAAGCTCGACGATCTCGCACTCCGGCATGTGGGGGGCGATCTGGCGCGAGAGTTGCATCATCAGCACCGCCCCGATCGCGAAGTTGGGGGCGACGAAGCAGCGGGTGCCGTCCGCGGCATCGTCGGCCGCGGCGCGGATCTCCTCGAGATCGAAGCCCGTGGTGCCGACGACGGCGTGAACCCCGGCGGCGAGCGCCTCGCGGACGTTTCCGGGGGCCGCGTCCGGGGTCGTGAAGTCGACCATCACCTCGGCGTCCCCGAGCACCTCGGCGACGGGCGCGTCGAGCGCGGGATCCGCTCGGCCCGTGAGCACCATATCCTCCGCGCCCTCGACCGCCTCGCAGACGGTCGCCCCCATCCGCCCCGCCGCCCCGGAGACGGCAACGCGGATCATGCGGCTGCTAGAGCCTCGCTGACCGGCGGCAGCGCACCTCGAAAGCGCTCCTCGCTCGGCCCGATGCAGGCGGCCGAGAGGTGGGCCGGGTCGTAGAGCTCGTCCGCGAGCCTCGCGAGGTCGTCGCCGGTCACGGCGTCGACCCGGGCGAGCATCTCGTCGAGCGAGAGCAGCGGGACGTCGAACAGCACCGCCCTGGCGATTCGTGACATCCGCGAGGGGGTGGCCTCGAGGCCGAGGACCATGCGTCCCTTGACGTGCTCCTTCGCCCGCTCGAGCTCCTCCTCGGAGGCGCCCTCCGTCCGCAGCGAGGCGAGCTCGCCGCCGATGATCTCGCACGCCTCCGCGACGTTGTCCTCGCGCGTGCCGACGTACATCGCGACCATCCCGCACTCGCTGTACTGCTCCGTGTAGGAGCCGACCGCGTAGGCGAGCCCGCGCTTCTCCCGCACCTCCTGGAAGAGCCGCGACGAGGTCGAGCCGCCGAAGATCGCATCGAGGACGCCGAGCGCGAAGCGCCGGTCGTCTCCGCGCGGTATCCCCGGTCCACCGAGACAGAGGTGGTACTGCTCCGTGTCCTTCTCGTAGAAGCGGATCCTGGCCTTGGCGCCGGGGCCGGCTCCGTCGGTCGGCGCCTCGAGCGCCTCGCTCGAGGGCGCCAGATGGCGTTGCGCGAGCTCGGCGATGCGCCCGTGCTCGAGATGCCCGGCGGCGCCCACGACAACGCTCGGCGCCACGTAGTGGGTTCCGTGGAAGGAGTCGATCTCACCGACCGGGATCGAGGCGATCACGTCGGCCTCGCCGAGCACGCGCCGCCCCAGCGGGTGGTCTCCGAACACCGACTCGGCGAGCACGTCGTGCACCCGGTCCTGGGGCTCGTCCTCGTACATCGCGATCTCCTCGAGCACGACCTCGCGCTCGGAGTCGACCTCCGGGTAGGTGGGCCCGAGGAGCATCTCGGACAGGAGCTCGAAGGCGCGATCCGTGTGAACGTCGAGGAACCGCGCGTGAAGCTGCGTCGACTCCTTGCCCGTCGCGGCGTTCACCGCCGCGCCCAGGCCGTCGAAGATCTGGGCGATGTCGGCGGCGGAATGGCGCTCGGTGCCCTTGAACAGCAGGTGCTCGAGAAAGTGGGAGACCCCCGCCTTGCCGGGCTCCTCGTCGCGGGAGCCGACCCGCACCCACAGCCCGAGCGCGACCGAGCGCACCGAGGGAACGGTCTCGGTGACGACCCGGATCCCGGTCGGAAGCTCGCTGAGCTCGACGCCCGGGGGGAGCTCAGCGGAGGTTCGCTCGGGGCTCACCTGCGCCCCTGACGGCGCCTGCCGCCGTCAGAGCCCCGGGAGCGGCCGCCGCGCCCGTCGCGACCGCGACCGCGCCCGCCACCGTCGCCTCCGCGGCGCGGGCCGGGATCGCCGGTCCCCACGTTGGTCAGCTCCTCGCCCGCCTTGCCCTCGATCGCGGGGTCGTCGCTGAGACGCAAGCCGATCCGCCCGCGCTCGCGGTCGACCTCGACCACCGTGACATCGAGCTCGTCACCGGACTTCAGCACGTCCTCGACGCTGTTCACCCGCTCTCCGGGCTTCACGTTCGAGATGTGCAGCAGGCCGTCGGTGCCCTTGGCCAGCTCGACGAAGGCTCCGAACGCGGTCGTCTTCACGACCTTGCCGGTGAAGCGATCGCCGACCTCGGCCTCCTTGGTCATCGCCTGGATCCGGTCGATGCACGCGTCCACGAGCTCGCCCGAGGCCGCGTACACGCGCACGGTGCCGTCGTCGTCGACGTCGATCTCCGCCTCGAATTCCTCCGAGAGGGCGCGAATCGTCTCGCCCCCCTTGCCGATCAGGGCGCCGATCTTGTCGGGGTCGATCTGAATCGACTCGATCCGCGGCGCGTGCGGCGCGAGCTGCTCGCGCGGGGCGTCGATGGCCTCGTTCATCCGCTCGAGGATGAACAGGCGGCCCTTGCGGGCCTGCTCCAGCGCCTCGCGGAGGATGTCGAAGGTGACGCCGGTGATCTTGATGTCCATCTGGAGGGCGTTGATCCCATCGGCGGTGCCGGCGACCTTGAAGTCCATGTCGCCGAGGTGGTCCTCGACGCCGGCGATGTCGGTGAGGACGACGTGATCGTCACCCTCCTTGATCAGGCCCATCGCCACGCCCGCCACCGCGCTCGCGACCGGAACGCCGCCGGCCATCAGAGCCATCGATGAGGCGCACACCGAGCCCATCGAGGAGGAGCCGTTCGACTCCAGGGTGTCGGAGACGACGCGGATCACGTACGGGAAGTCCTCCTCCGAGGGAACCACCGGGACGAGCGCCCGCTCGGCGAGCGCGCCGTGGCCGATGTCCCGTCGCTTCGGGCCGCGCATGAAGCCGGCCTCCCCGACCGAGAACGGCGGGAAGTTGTAGTGGTGGAAGAACCGCTTCGTCTCGCGCAGGCTGAGGTCGTCGACGCGCATGTCCATGCGGGTCGTGCCGAGCGCGACGTTGGACAGGATCTGCGTCTCGCCGCGCGTGAACAGCGCCGACCCGTGCACGCGGGGCAGCGGGTCGACCTCGCACTCGATCGGCCGGATCTCGTCCTGGGCGCGGCCGTCGGGGCGCTTCTTGTCCACGGCGATCCGGCGTCGAATGGTGTCCTTCTCCAGGGCGCCGAACGCGGCGCGGACGGCCGCCACGCGCTCGGGGTCGGCGCTCTCGCCCTCGGGGGCGGCCGCGTAGGCCTCGACCACCTGCTCCTCGACCGCGTCGGCGGCGTCCTGGCGGGCGAGCTTCTCCGGGACCTGGGTCGCCCCGTCGAGCGCGGACCCGTGAGAGCGCCCGATCTCCTCGACCAGCGCCTCGTCGAGCTTCGGCTCCTCGATCTCGTCCTTCGGCTTCCCGGCCTTCTCACGCAGCTCCTCCATCGTCCCGCAGAGCTTCTTGATCTCGCTGTGGGCGATGTCGAGCGCGTCTAGGATCTCGGCCTCGGTGACGCCGTCGGCGCCGCACTCGACCATCAGGATCGCCTCCTCGGTGCCCGCAACGATCAGGTCCATCTCGAGGTCCTCGTAGGCCTCCTCGGTCGGATTGATCACGAAGTCGCCGTCGAGCTTTCCGACCCGCACCGAGCCGACGTGGGCGGAGACGGGGATGTGGGAGACGGCGAGCGCCGCGGAGGCGCCGTTCATCGCCAGGATGTCGTAGGGGTGGTCGTGCTCCGCCGAAAGCGGCTGGCAGACGAGTTGCGTCTCGTAGTGCCAGCCCTTGGGGAAGAGGGGGCGGATCGGCCGGTCGATCATCCGTGCGGTGAGGATCCCCTTCTCCCCGGGGCGTCCCTCGCGCCTGAAGAAAGAGCCGGGAATCTTCCCAATCGCGTAGTGGCGCTCCTCGACGTCCACCGTGAGGGGAAGAAAGTCCACCTCGCGCAGCCCTCCGGCGGTCGCGGTGCAGAGCACCATCGTCTCGCCGGCCCGAACCACGACCGCTCCGCTCGCCTGTCTGGCGAGCTTGCCGGTCTCGAAGGAGATCTCGGTGCCGCTGATCTCCACCGAGACGCGGCTCACGTCAAACATGCTCATGTATTCGCTTTTCCCTCCGGGTCGCCATCGTTGCGACCCCTTGCTTCACAGATTCCTCTGCCTAATTAGCGCTCAATGCTAGCGAGGCCAGCGCGCGTTCGATCTCGCCCTTGAGCGGCCGGCCGTCCACGAATGCGGCCGGCGTGCCGGCCACGCCGGCGCGGATTCCGCTCTCGAAGTCGCGGCGCACGCGCTCGGCGAGGGGATCGGAGCGGCGCTCGCGCTCGAGGCGGTCCAGGTCGAGCTCGAGCGTGCGAGCGCGCTCCCACAGGTGCGGATCGTCGATGTGGCCCTGGTCGAGGTAGATCGAGTCGCACATCTCCCAGAACCGGCCCTGGAGCGCGGCCGCCTCGGCCGCCGCGTGCAGAGCCGGCGCGCGCGGGTGCTTGCTCGCGACCGGAAAGTGACGAAAGCAGATCCGAAGCGGAAGCTCCCGGATCCTCATCCAACTCGCCGCGCAGTGGGGACAGGCGAGATCGAAGTAGACGACCGCCTCGGGTCCCTCGCCGCGCACGTGGTCCTCGGAGCCGACCGGCGGCAGCCCGGCGCTTCTGAGATCCGAGCTCACGATTAGAGCTTGACGAACCGCGCAGCGGGACTACGAGGCGTCGAGCGCGTCGAAGATCAGGTTGGCGCCGGGAATGTCCTTGACCGAGGACTCGGCGTGCGACCACCGCACCACGCCGTCCTCGCCGACGAGGACGAGGGAGCGGTTGTTGGTCCCGAAGTCCTCCTGGTAGGCCCCGTACCCGCGCGACATGCCGCCCTTGGGGTGGAAGTCGGCGAGCAGGGGGATCGTGAGGTTGAGCTGCTCGCGGAAGGCGCGGTGGCAGTACGCCGAGTCGATGCTGACCCCGACGAGGCTCGCCCCCCGATCCTCGATCTCGCCCAGCACCTCCTGGTAGATGCTCAGCTGGTCTGTGCAGACCGGGCTGAAGTCCAGCGGGTAGAAGGCAAGCACGAGCTTGCCCCCGGAGAAGTCCCCGAGCGCGACCGGATTCCCGTCCTGGTCGGGGAGGGTGAAGTCGGGGGCCCGGGCGCCGGCCTCGATCATTTCGGCGCTCCCCTTAGTTCTTACCTGCGAAGCCCGAGCTCGCCGACCAGGCTGCGATACCGGTCCAGCTCGGTGCTCTCCAGGTAGCGCAGCAGCCGCCGGCGCTTGCCGACCAGCATCAGCAGGCCGCGCCGCGAGTGGTGGTCCTTGGTGTGCTGGCGCAGGTGCTCGGTGAGCTCGTTGATGCGCTCGGTGAGCAGCGCGATCTGCACCGCCGCCGACCCGGTGTCCGCATCCGAGTCGCCGAAGCGGCCGATCAGCTCCTGCTTTCTTTCCTTCGTGAGGGTCAATCAGTACACCTACCTGCTACTCGCCTCGCAGTCGGGGGCGCTGCCCCCGATGCTCGGCGCCAGAATCGCTGGAAGCGGTGAAGCTAGCACAGAGCTCGCGGGCCTCCTCGACGTCCCGGTGCATCTGCGCGACCAGGTCCTCGACGCTGGGAAAGCGCCGCTCCCCGCGCAGTCGCTCGATGAAAGCGATGCGGAGCCCTTGCCCGTAGAGATCCCCGTCGAAGTCGAACAGGTATGCCTCCACGAGCAGGCCGCGGCCCGTCTCGAACATCGGCCGCACCCCGACGTTGATCGCCGCGGGATTCCCGTTGGCGAAGCCCGCGTACACCCCGTGGCCGGGCACCGCGAGCGAGTCGTCGGGGACCAGGTTCGCGGTCGGAAAGCCGAGCGTCCGCCCGCGACGGTCCCCCTCCATCACCTCGCCCTCGAGCAGAAACGGCGCTCCGAGGCACCGCCCGGCCGCCGCGACGTCGCCCGCGGCGATCAGCGCCCTGATCCGCGTCGAGGAGACCGTCTCGCCGTCGACCTCGACGAGGGGAACGACGCGGGTCTCGAACCCATCGTGCGAGGCGAGCATCTCGGGGTCGCCGCGGGCGCGGGCGCCGAAGCGGAAGTTCTCCCCCACCGAGACCTCCTTGGCGCCGAGCCGCTCGACCAGGACGCCGCTCACGAACTCCTCCGCCGGGATGCGCGTGAACTCCTCGTCGAAGGGGATCACGACCAGCTCGCTCACCCCCAGGCCGTCGATCACGTCCCGCTTGATCTCGAACGGCATGATCAGCTTCGGCGTCGCCTCCGGGTGAAGGATGCTGAGCGGGTGGGGCTCGAAGGTCAGCACGGTGTCGGCCCCGTCGATCACGGCGCGGTGGCCCACGTGGACTCCGTCGAAGGTCCCGATCGCGACGTGGCGCTCCCCGGGCTCGGCATCGGGCAGGCGCGTCACCCGGATGCTCATTGGAGAACCACCTCCGGGCGCAGCGACTCTCCACGGCGCCTCGCGACCGCCACCAGCCGTCCCTCGTGGGTAAGACGGCTCGCCTTCCCCTCCCCCGCCGACGCCTCGCCGTCCGCCGCGGCCTCGACCGGCCGCCCGTGGCCAACGCCCTCGGCCTCCTCGCTCGACAGCGGCCGCTCGGGGAGGAACGCCAGAGCCTCGCCCGCCGAGATCGGCTCCTCGCCGGCGTCAGCCACCCGAAGCTCGCCGATTGCGGTCCGGCGGAGACGCTCGCAGTAGGCGTCCCCGAGCGTCTCGATCAGGGTGCGGACGTAGGTCCCCGACGAGCACTCGATCTCGAACTCGGCGCCGTCCCCGTCGCTCCCCACCAGCTCGGCGCGGTAGACCTCGACCTCCCTCGTCGGGGTCTCCACCTCCTCCCCCCGATGGGCGCGCTTGTAGAGGCGCTCGCCCCCGACCTTGACCGCCGCGGTCATCGGGACTCGCTGCTCGATCCGACCCGTGGGCAACTCGAGCCGCTCGGGCACGCGGCCGGTCTCGGTGAGCTCGCCGTCGGGGTCTCCGGTGCTCGAGCGCCACCCCAGCCTCGCCCTCGCACGGTAGGTCTTGGGCAACTTGAGCAGGTAGCGCTGCAGTCGCGTCGCCCGACCGAGCAGCACGAGCAGCAGGCCCGTGGCGAAGGGATCGAGCGTGCCGGCGTGGCCGGCCTTGACCCCGCGCTCCCGTCTCACGCGCTCGACCACGTCGTGTGAGGTGACGCCCGCCGGCTTGTCGCAGAGCAGAACGGCAAGCAGGCTCCGCGCGCTCGCCGGCTCAGAGCTGTGCCTTGACCTCGGCACTGAGGAACTCGACCAGCTCGGGGTACTCGAGATCGGTCGAGAACCCGGCTGCGCGCGCGTGCCCTCCGCCGCCCTTCGCCCGCGCGATCTTCGACACGTCGACGCCGCCGTTCATCGAGCGGAGGCTCACCTTGCGCGACGCGGGCCCGTCCCCCTTGTCGCGCACGAGCGCGGCGACCGCCGCGCCCTCGAGAGAGCGCAGGTGGTCGATGATCCCCTCGGTCAGCACCTCGCTCGCGCCGGTCGCGGTGTAGTCGTCGGCGGTGATGTAGCTGATCGCGAGCACCCCGCCGTCCACCTGCTCCACCTTCTCCAGGGCGCGGGACACGAGCCGCAGCTTCTCGATCGGGACACGCTCGTACAGCCGGCGGTAGGTGTCGTTCACGTTCACCCCCGCCTCGATCAGGTCGGCGGCCATCCGGTGGGCGCCCGGGTGGGTGTTCTCGTAGGAGAACCGCCCGGTGTCGGTGACGAGGCCGACGTAGAGCGCCGACGCGATGTCCACGCTCAGCTCGACGCCGAGCCTCATCGCCAGCTCGTAGACGATCTCGGCCGTGGAGGAGACGTCGGTGTCGACCAGGTTGACGTCACCGAACCGCGTGTTGTCGTGGTGGTGGTCGATGTTCAGGATCCGCCCGTCCCCCTGCTTCAGCCACCCCACAGGCATCCGGTCGATGTTGCCGCAGTCGAGGAAGATCACCACCCGGTCGGTGACGTCCGCGGGCGGCTCGTGGAAGACCTCCTCGAGGGGGAGGAAGCGGTACTCCACCGGAAGCGGGAACTCCTTCGCGGCGAGGAACATCACGGAGTCCTTGCCAAGCCGACCGAGGATGTGGTGCATCGCCAACAGCGACCCGAGCGCGTCGCCGTCCGGGTTCTCGTGCGTCGTCAGCAGGAAGCGATCGGCCGCCCGTATCTCCTCGACAACCGGCTTCAGCAACTCGGCGCGGCCGGCGTCGTGCGTCAAGAGCCCCGACGCCTCGCTCACGAGTCCAGGAGCCTCGAGACTCGATCCGCCCGCTCGACGGTCTCGTCGTATACGAACTCGAGAGTCGGGGTTCGCTTGATCCGCATCTGGCGCGCGATCGCCGCCTGGAGCACTCCGTGGGATGAGCGCAGCCCCCGCAGAGTCGCCTCGCGTTCCTCGGGCCTGCCGAGCACGCTGACGTAGACGCGCGCGGAGCGCAGGTCTGGGCTTGTGTCGATGGAAGTGACGGTCACGAACCCGATTCGGGGGTCCTGCAGCTCGGTCGAGATCGCTTCACCGATCACCTCGCGCAGAGCCTCGTTGATGCGCCGCATCCGACCGCTGGGCATCGCGGCCGACTATACAAGCGCCGCCTTTGGGGAGCCTTGGTGCGCTCAGCCGCGAACGTCGTTGAGGCTCAGCAGGTCGCGCTCGAACCGGCACCCGTCCGGACAGCGCGACTCGATGAACCGCTCCAGCTCGCTGGCCCTCGCCTCCGTCTCGGAGTCGCCCACCAACGCGCAGAGGAGCGTCGCGCGCTGCCACTTTTCGTGCCCGTCCACCTCCGCGACCGAGGCCCCGAAGCGCTGGCGCACCTGCGTCTTCAAGGAGTGGACGAGCTTGCGCTTGCCCTTCAGGTCGTGGATGTCGTCGAAGTGCAGCCGCGCCTCGACCAGGCAGACGTATGCCGTCACGGTGCAGACGATACGCCGGAGCCGGCGTCGATACCTTCTCTCGGATGACGAAGGCCCATCACTACGCTGTCGCGGTCGTGTGGACCGGCAACCGCGGCGAGGGCACCGCGAGCTACCGGGGCTACGATCGCGACCACGAGGTGGTGGCCGAGGGCAAGCCGGCGATCCCCGGATCGTCGGATCCAACGTTCCGCGGCGACGCTGCGCGCTGGAATCCGGAGCAGCTTCTCGTGGCCGCGCTGAGCGAGTGCCACCTGCTCTCGTACCTGCACCTGTGCTCGGTCTCGGGCGTAGTCGTTGTCGCCTACGAGGACAACGCGGAGGGCGTGATGATGGAGACCGAGGACGGCGGCGGCCGCTTCACCGAGGTCACCCTCCGGCCGGTGGTCGAAGTGTCCGACGCCTCGATGACCGAGACCGCACTAGAGCTCCACGTGCGCGCGCACGAGCTCTGCTTCATCGCGAGCTCGGTCAACTTCCCCGTCCGGCACGAGCCGGAGATCGCGGTGTCCTAGCGGGTCCGCGCCTCGCAGTCACCATCGCGCCCATCCGGCCTGATGAAGCGGCGTCGAACGGACACTTGACCCCCGCATAGGGGGAAAACCCCGCCCGACCCCGCCGCTACTCCAGCGTCTTTTCGACCTTCTTCGTCTCGAAGACCTCGAGCACGTCGCCCTCCTTGACGTCCTGGTACCCGTCGAGCACGATCCCGCACTCGAGGCCCTCCTCGACCTCGGTGACGTCGTCCTTGAAGCGGCGCAGCGAGCCGATCCTCCCGGTCCAGATCACTGTCCCGTCGCGCACGAGGCGGACGTTGGCGTTCCGGGTGACCTTGCCCTCGGTGACCTGGGAGCCGGCGATCGTGCCCCAGCGCGAGGAGCGGAAGAGCTGCTTGACCTCGGCCTCGCCGACCGTCTCCTCGACCTCCTCGGGCTCCAGCATGCCCTCCATCGCCGCCTTGAGCTCGTCGGTGACCTTGTAGATCACCGAGTAGGTCCGGATCTCGATCCCCTCGCTGTCGGCTGCGCGGCGCGCCTCGGCCCCCGGGCGGACGTTGAAGCCGATCACGATCGCGTCGGAGGCGGCGGCGAGCATCACGTCGGACTCGTTGATCGCTCCGGGCGCCGCGTGGATGATGTTGATCGTCACCTGATCCTGCGGGAGCTTGGCGATCTCATCGCGCAGGGCCTCGAGCGAGCCGCGGACATCGGCCTTGAGGACGATGTTGAGCTCCTTGATCTCGCCCGCGGTGGCCTTGGCGAACACCTCCTCCAGCGTCGTCTTGCGGGCCTCCTGGCGCGCGAGCGCCTCCGTCTTGAGCCGCGTCTCGCGCTCCTGGGCCCTGTGGCGCGCCTCCCGCTCGTTCTCCACGACCTGGACACGCTCGCCGGCCTCGGGCACGCCCTGGAAGCCCAGCACCTCGACGGGCATTCCGGGCCCGGCCTCCTCAACCCTCGCCCCCGTGAAGTCCTGCATCGCGCGCACCCGGCCCCACTGCGGCCCCGAGACGACCGCGTCTCCGACCCGCAGCGTCCCGCGCTGGACGAGGACCGTCGCCACCGGGCCCCGACCCTGGTCGAGCTGCGACTCGACGATCGTCCCCGAGGCCGGCGCATCGGGGTTGGCCTTCAGCTCCTCGAGCTCGGAAACCAGGACGATCATCTGGAGCAGGTTGTCGAGGCCGTCCTTGGTCTTGGCGGAGACGTTGGCGTAGACCGTCTCCCCACCCCACTCCTCGGGGTTGAGATCGTGGCCCGCGAGCTCGGTGCGGACCTTGTCAGGCGCGGCGTTCTGCTTGTCGACCTTGTTCACCGCGACCATGATCGGGACGCCGGCCGCTCGGGCGTGGTCGATCGCCTCGACCGTCTGTGGCATGACCCCGTCGTCGGCTGCGACGACGATCACGGCCACGTCGGTGACCTGGGCGCCCCGGGCGCGCATCGCGGTGAAAGCCTCGTGTCCCGGGGTGTCGATGAACGTGATCGGCTTGCCGTCCTGGTGCACCTGGTAGGCGCCGATGTGCTGGGTGATCCCGCCCGCCTCGCCGGCGACGACTTCGGCCTCGCGAATCGCGTCGAGCAGCGAGGTCTTCCCGTGATCGACGTGGCCCATCACGGTCACCACGGGCGGCCGCTCCTTGAGCTCCTCGGCGGAGTCCTCGTACTCGGGCTCGACGACCTCCTCCTCCGCGGCGGAGACGATCTCGACCTTGCGGTCGAATGCGTCGGCGAGCATCTGGATCGTCTCGTCGGTGAGCGTCTGGGTGAGGGTCGCCATCTCCCCACGCTCCATCAGCTTCTTGATCAGCTCGGCGCTTCCGAGATCGAGCGTCTCGGCGACCTGCTGCACGGTCGCACCGGAGTTGACCTTGGTCGGATCCGGCTCGACAACCGGCGCGGGCGCGCTCGGCGGCTCGAGCAGGGGTCGCCTCCGCCGCCCGCCCCGGCGCCGGGGCGGGCGCCGTGGGGGAGCCTGGGGCATGTGCTCGCGGCGCGAGGCCTGGGAGTCGATCACCACGCGGCGGCGCTTCCCGCCCGAGCGCGAGGCCGGGTGGCCTCCCGCCGCCTTCACGGGACGGGCGGGCTTCGCCTTCGCGGGGCTCGAGGTCCCCGCGCCGTCGCCTGAGGGCTTCGGCGCTTCCTTCGTGGCCGCCTGCCCATTGCCCGACGACTTGGCTCCCGATAGCGCCTTCAGCGCCACGTCCTCCTCGACGCTCGAGGCAGCCGCCGTGGCCTTGACGCCGGCGGCGTTCAGCGCCGCAAGGACCTCCTTGCTGGTCAGTCCCTGCTGCTTGGCGATCTCATGAACACGCTTCTTGGCCACCGAGACTCGCCCCCGTTACTCCGTCTCCCTCTCGGAGGCTGTGGCCGGCTCGGGCTCCTCGGCCTCGGCGGCTTCCTCGGCCGCCTCGGCCTCCGCCTCGCCCTCGGACTCGTTCGCGACCTCGGCCTCCTGGGAGGGCTCGGCGGGCGCTTCCTCGACGTCCTCTTCTTCCGCCTCCTCGACGGGCTCCTCGGCCTCCTCGTCCGACTCGTCCTCCTCCGCGACCTCCGCGACGGGCTCCTCGGCGTCCTCGGCTTCCTCGGTCTCCTCGGCGGGCTCGCCTTCGCCGGCCCCCTCCTCGGGCTCCTCGGCGGACTCCTCCTCGTCCTCGGCGACCTCGGCTGCGGGCTCCTCGGCCTCGGCCCCCTCGGAGAACTCCGCCTCGGCACGCTCGATCAGCGGAGCGAGATCGCCGTCGCCCGCGTCCGGATCGGAGAGCTTCGCCACCTCCTCCTCGCTGAGCGGCGCGAGCACGGTGACGTTGTTCGTCTCGAAGCGTGCGAGCGCCTGATGCTGCGGGAGGCCGCAATAGCGAGAGCCGGGAAGCGCGGCGTTCGGACACCGGCGGCCGGCGGACAGGACCGCGGAGCACCTTCCGTCGGCGTCCTCCGCCCCCTCGATCTCGATGTCCTCCTCGACCTGGCTGAACTCGGTCTCGGACTTGATGTCCACCTTCCAGCCGGTCAGCTTCGCAGCGAGCCGGGCGTTCTGGCCGTCCCGCCCGATCGCCAGCGAGAGCTGGTCGTCGGGGACGATCACGGTCGCCTCCTTGGTCTGGTCCTCCACGAGGACCTCACGCACTCGCGCCGGCGACAGCGCCTTGGCGACGAACCGCGCCGGCTCCTCGTTGAAGGGGATGATGTCGATCTTCTCCCCGCGCAGCTCGGAGACCACCATCCGGACTCGCGACCCGCGCGGCCCCACGCATGCCCCGACCGGATCGACCCCGTCGGTATGCGAGATCACGGCGATCTTGGAGCGGTAGCCCGGCTCCCGGGCAACGTTCACGATCTCGACCAGCTCGTCGGCGATCTCGGGCACCTCGAGCGCGAACAGCTTGCGAATCAGCTCGGGGTTGCGGCGCGAGACGACGATTGTCGGGCCCTTGCCCTCGCCGGAGACGTCGGTGATCACGGCCTTGATCCGCGCCCCGTGGTCGTAGCGCTCGTTCCACACCTGCTCGGACTTCGGCAACAGCGCCTCGACGCGCTCGCGGAGCTGGACCAGGGTGTAGCGGCTGTCGGACTGCTGAATCAGCCCGGTGACGAGCTCGCCGACACGGTCCTGGTACTCGTCGAACATCATCGCCCGCTCCGCCTCGCGAATCCTCTGCAGGATCACCTGCTTCGCGGTCTGGGCGGCGATCCGCCCGAAGTCGTCCGGGGTCACGTCCCTGGTCTCGATCTGGTCCTCGTAGGGCCGCAGGCGCTCGGGGTCGAGCTCGGGCTCCTCCGGCTCGCGAAGCTCGCCCGTCTCGGGGTCGATCTCGCGCTCGGCCTCGATCGCCTCCTGTACGAGCTGTTCCTCGAGCTCGGGCGGGAGGATCAGCTCGAAGACGCGGAAGTCGGCCGTGTCGCGATCGAGATCGACCTTCGCGTACTTGGCCGCCCCAGGGGTCTTCTTGTACGCGGACAGCAGGGCATCCTCGAGCGCGGACATCAGCGTGTCGGACGCGATGCCCTTCTCCTGCTCGAGCGCGTGGACCGCCTCGACGATCTCCCTGGTCATGAAGGCACCTCCGGGGACTCGGGGACGAGATTGGACCTGCGGACGCGATCGAGCGGGATCTCAACGGCCCCGCCGTCGGAATCGACGCTCACCGTGTGCTCGTCGGCTGCGGTCAGCGTGCCGGTGAAGTTGCGCCTGCCCTCGATCGCGTCTGCGGTTCGCACCTTGACGCGGCGGCCGAGAAAGCGGCGGAAGTGCTCGGGCTTCGTGAGCGGACGGTCGAGCCCGGGCGAGGAGACCTCGAGCGCGTAGTCGTCGAGCAGCTCGCGGAGGTGGGCCGTGACGCGCTCGCAGAGCGCCAGATCGACCCCCTCGGGGTGATCGATGTAGAGGCGCAGCGCATCCGCCGACGGCCGCTCGAGCGCGATCAGCTCGGCCTGCGGCTCGCGGTCCGACAGCCTTTCCTCGATCTGTGCCCGCAGGTCGTCCATCTCCTCTTCGTTTGACCCAACAAAAGGCGGGCCCGGGCCCACCTGGAAACAGGGTTCGGGTACTACTCGAGCGACTGAGTATAGCCCCGAGAATCAAGCCCGCGACGTGCTCGGCGGCGCCCCGGAGAAGCGAGCAGCAGCGGGGCGCCGGCGATCGCGACTCCCGCGAAGACGAGCATCAGAGCCCTCGCAGCCCGCCGCTCATGCTTCGAGCATCAGCGTCACCGGGCCGTCGTTGACCAGCTCGACCGCCATCCGGGCGCCGAAGACGCCGCGCTTCGCACCGGCGCGATCGCAGAACCGCTCGTAGAGCGACTCGGCGCGGTCGGAGGGCGCCGCGCCGGTGAAGCTCGGCCGGTTGCCCTTGCGGGTGTCCGCGTACAGGGTGAACTGGCTCACGCACAGCACCTCGCGCTCCCCGAGCGGCTCGTTCATCCGCCCGTCGGCGTCGTCGAAGATCCGCAGCGCGCCGACCTTGTCGGCGAGCCGGTCTGCCTCGGCCTCCCCGTCGCCCTCCCCCGCCCCGAGGAGGACGAGCAGGCCGGGCCCGATCTCGGCCACCCGCTCACCGTCCACGGAGACCACGGCCCGGCTCACCCGCTGCACGAGGGCTCGCATGCGCGCACTATCTCAATCGGGCGATTGTTCCTGCGTGAATCCCGTCGCTGACGCCTTTGGTAGCCCATGGGCTACCAAACCCTTCACTCGTTGGAGCGGAGGTCAGCTCCGCGCGGCGAGGCGCTCGCGGTAGAGGCGGTAGTCGGTGCGCTCGGGGCGCAGGTTGGCGGCAATCGCCAGGTGGCGGCGCGCCTTGGCCTTGCGGCCGGTCTTCGTCAGCGCGCGGCCGAGGCAGAAATGCGCGTAGTCGTTCACCGGGTAGCGCTCCACCACGGCCTCGAACTCCTCCGCCGCCTCGGCGTAGCGGCGGCTGCGGAAGTAGGCACGACCGAGCGCCTCCCGGATCGAGCTCTTCTCGGGATCGAGCCGGGCGGCCTTGCTCAACGGCACCGTGGCCTGCGCGAAATCGCCGCTCTCGAGCAACGACATGCCCCGCCGGTAGAGCGAGTAGAGGGAATCGCCGGAGCCCAGCTTGCGGTCGTCGTCAACCACGCGCTCAAGTGTAGGCGCGGCGAACCTGGACCCGGTCGAGGATCGCGTCGGCGACCTCGTCCTTGGGGCCGAGAGCGACCGGATGCTCTCCCTCCGCGTCCACGATCACGACCTCGTTGAGCTCGCTGTCGAAGCCGATCTCTTCACGCGAGACGTCGTTGACGACGATCGCGTCGGCGCCCTTGCGGCGCAGCTTCTCGCGCGCCCGGGCCACAGGCTCCCCGCCGTGCTCGGCGGCGAACGCGACGACGAACTGGTCCTCGCGGCGCTCCGCGGTCACCCCGGCAAGCACGTCGTCGGTTGGCTCGAGGCGAAGCTCGAGGCCGCCCGCCCCGCCCTCGCGGGCGATCTTCCCGGCCTCCGCGCGGGCGGGACGAAAGTCCGCCACCGCCACCGCCATCAGCAGGAGGTGGGAGTCCGCGAACTCCCCTCGGACGGCCTCCGCGAGCTCGGCCGCGGTCTCGACGTCGACCCGGCGCACGGCGCTCGGGGTGGGCAGCGCGATGTTGGCCGCGATCACGGTGACATCGGCGCCGCGCCGCGCGGCGCGCTCCGCGAGCGCGAATCCCATCCGGCCGCTGGAGCGGTTGCCGACTTAGCGCACGGCGTCGATCGGCTCCCGGGTCCCGCCGGCGGTCACCAGGACCCGCATGCCGTCCCAGGGCCCGGCGGACGCGGGCAGCATCGACTCGAGCTCGTTGAGCAGGCGCTCGGGCGCGGGCAGGCGGCCGACCCCGTGCTCCCCACGAGACGCCAGCGGCCCCGACTCGGGCTCGATCACCCGCACTCCTCGCCCGGCGAGGACGCGGAGGTTGTCCCGCGTCGCTGCGTCCTCGTACATGCGGTCGTTCATCGCCGGGGCGACGGCGCGAGGCGCGGTGCAGGCCAGGAACGCGGTGGTCAGGATCGAGTCGGCGATTCCCGCCGCGAGCTTGGCGATCGTGTTCGCGGAGGCGGGGGCAACGAGGTAGGCGTCGGCGTTCGCGGCCACCTCGAGGTGGCCGATCGGATCGTGCGCGGGAGGCTCGTCCCCGGGGAACGTCCCGCGGGCGGGATCGCGCTCGAACTCGTCCACGAGCACCGGCGCCCCGACGATGCCCTCGAACGACGCCGCGCCGACGAACCGGGTCGCGGCGGGCGTCATCAGGACGCGGACCCCGTGCCCGGCGCGGGTCGCCAGCCGCGCCAGCTCGAGCGCCTTGTAGGCGGCGATCCCGCCGCTGACGCCGAGCAGGATGCGGGCCATGGCCTGGGACCCCTAGATGAGTGATTCCACGGCCGCGTGTGCCCGGGGGCGTGCGTGGCCGAGCAGATCGAGGACGCAGGGCGCGAAGTGTGCTCCCTGCACACGAGCGCCCGAGGACGAAGAGATGCGACGTGCCACGCGCGTCATCCGGGTGGGCGTGGTCGTGGAATTGCTCATCTAGCTGCGGTACTCGTACTTGATCTTGCCCTGCGCCAGCTCCTCGAGCGAGATCGTCAGGTAGTTGCCGGTCCCCGTCTCGACCATCGGCGGCGTGTACTCCTCGTAGGTCCCCTCGCCGAGGGCGCGGTAGTAGCTGTTGAGCTGGCGCGCGCGCTTCGCGGCAACGACTACCGCGGCGTAGTGCGAGTCGGTCTGGTTGAGGAGCGTGTCTACTCTGGGCTTGATCATCGCCGGGGATTCTAGATGAGTGACTCCATGGCCGCGTGCGCCCGGGGGCGCGCGTGGCCGAGCAGATCGAGGACGCAGGGCGCGAAGTGTGCTTTCAGCACACGAGCGCCCGAGGACGAAGAGATGCGACGTGCCACGCGCGTCATCCGGGTGTGCGTGGCCGTGGCGTCGCTCATCCAGTGGGGCGGCGGTTCAGCCCCCCGGTCCCCCCTCCTCACGCACGATTCGCTCCAGATCCGACGCCGCCCGCTCGCGCTCGTCGTTGACGACCACGTGGTCGAACTCCCCCTCCGCCTCGAGCTCCATCTCGGCGGTGCGCAGACGGCGATCGATCGCCTCGCGATCGTCGGTGCCGCGACCCTCGAGGCGGCGGCGAAGGTCCGCCGGATCCGGCGGGGCGATGAAGACCTGCACCGACTCGGGCATCGCCGCGCGCACCTGACGAGCCCCCTGGACCTCGATCTCCAGCACGACCGAGCGCCCCTTCGCGAGTCGCCCCTCGACGTCGGATCGAAGCGTGCCGTAGCGGTTGCCGCTGTAGGTGGCGTGCTCCAGGAACGCCCCCTTGCGGGCGCGGCGATCGAAATCGGCCGGGTCGAGGAAGTGGTAGTCGCGTCCGTCGACCTCCCCCTCGCGCGGCTCCCGTGTCGTCGCCGAGACAGACAGCTCGAGGTCGGGAACCCGCTCGAGCAACCGCGAGATCAGGGTCCCCTTGCCAACCCCACTCGGACCGGTGATCACGAAGACCTTCGCCATCCGGTGAAGCTAAGCGTCTGCGGAAGACGCCTGCCCCCGCTGGAGTCGGCGGGTACCCCGCGACGGCGCATGCGGGCCTTCGGCCCGCATTACCGCTTGCCCTTCGGGCTCGCTCGCGGAGCACGTCGCGGCAATGATGTCGGCTAGTGCCGCGTCCGACAATGGTGGCCCGCTTCTGGCGAGCGAGAGTCAAGCATGGCAAGGACGCAGGGAGCCGGAATGGCAGCGCCATTTCGGCGACTGAGGACGCAGCCAGGCGCAGACTCGCAG